>JANXZI010000225.1 GCA_025355595.1 Spartobacteria bacterium | reverse complement strand
TTCACCAGTCACCAGTCACACTCGCCTCTCTAACGCCGCTTCCATCCTCACTGAAGAAGCCGCCGCACTCAGACCTTTTTCACCCCGAGCGCCTTCAGCACACCCTTCTCGCCCACCTGGACTTTGAACTGCAAACGCTGCCCTTTCTGCACATTCACATCGCGCAACTCGGCCGGGATGACGACGCTCACCGGCTCGCCATTCACCTCGATGGAGAAGAGCCGGGCGCTCTTGGAATAGTGGAGCTGCTCGCCGACCACGCCTTCCAATTTGTATTCGTTCAGGTGCAGCGAATTCGCGTTCTGCAAATAGTCCGCCACGGGAAACGCCTCCAGCTTGCTGAACGGATCCGCGAACCGGCCCTTCATCGCCCACAGCCCCGCGACCACCGCGACCACGACGACAGCCGCGATGGCGAACCACGCGGGATTGACGGATGAACTTGCTCTGCGAGCCATCCGGCGACGCTAGGAAACCGCTTTCGCCTTGGCAAAGGCTTTCGCAAAAATGCCCCACGCTCGACACCCGGCCCGCACCGCGTATCATCATTTCGTGCGCGAACCGGATCACACGACTGCCACCCTCGCGGGGAGTTTCCTCATCTCGCACCCCGGCCTGCTCGATCCGAATTTCCGCCGCACCGTCATCATCCTGCCCGACCACTCGCCGAAGGACGGCAGCTTCGGCCTCATCCTGAACCGCCCGACCGGCCGCGTCGTCGGCGACCTGCTCGGCAACAAGCCGCTCGGCCATCTCGCGCGCGTGCCCGTGCTCAGCGGCGGTCCCGTCGGCGCGGACCAGCTCATCCTCGCGGCCTTCCGCTGGCACCCGCAGACGAATGTGCTCGAGTGCCGCCACCACATCGCACTCGAAGAAGCCGAAAGCCTCGCCGCGAAACAGCACCACACGGTGCGCGCATTTGCCGGCTACGCAGGCTGGAGCACCGGGCAGCTCGATGCGGAACTCGCACAGCGCTCGTGGCTCGTGCGCAAGGCTGACGACGAGGACGTGCTCGACCTTTCCCGCGCCCCGCTCATGTGGCGCGAGCTGACGAGCGCCTGCGGCCCATGGTTCAAGATGGTCGCCGAAGCGCCGGATGATCCGTCGCTGAACTGACGCCAAAGTTTTCTCTCCTTTTTATTCTTCATCCCCTCCGCACAGGCCGGGCCGATGCACGGAAGAATCAGACGACCGCTGTGCCATCGCGGGAGTGGACAGCAGGACGTGCATCGTTAAATGAACCCCCATGCTCCTCTGGCGTGAAAAAATTCCCAACTCGTGGCTGCCGAAGATCCGCTCCGATCTCGGCGCGGTGCTCGTGGATCACGCGCACCTTGAGCGCAAGGCGGCGTCTTCTGCGCTGAACATGGAAAAATACGACGAACTCTTCGACCGCGTGTCAGAGCTGAATGCGATCGCCATCGAGGAGCTTCAGCATTTCGAGCAGGTCCTCGTCCTTCTCCGCGAACGCGGCGTCCCGTTTGGCACGGCAAAAAAAAGTCCGTGGATTTCCGGCATGATGTCGCAGGTGCGCAAGGGGCGGAAGCATCAGGTCATAGACCACCTCGTCGCGTGCGCGCTCATCGAGGGACGCTCGTGCGAGAAATTCCAAATCCTCGCCGAGGGCGTGCGCGATCTCGATCCCGGCCTCGCGGATTTCTACGCGAGTCTCGTCGAAAGCGAAGGCAACCACTACGCGACCTATCTGATCATGGCGCGGCACATTGACGGGGCCGAGGCCGACCGCCGCCTCGACTTCTTCCTCGACCTCGACGCGAAGCTCATCCGCGAGCCGAACCCGCTCCCGATGCTGCACTGATGTTGTTGAATGACGAATGACGAATGGCGAATGGCGGCGTCATTCGTCATTCGTCATTCACAAAAGTTCTTCGAGCCTCCGCTGCCGCTCGCGTGCGGCGGCGAATTCGTGCGCGGCGGCCTTGCGCGGCTTCACGGGGTTGATCAGTTTTTGCACGGGCAGCGGGTAGCCGAGTTTTTCGAGGGCAAAGACGGCGGCACCGCGCATCGCCGGCTCCGGCTCGTCATTTGCATACACCGACCGGTCGAGGACATTCGCGAGGCGTTCAATGGCGCGGGCGGATTTCGTGATGGCACCGCTGACGATGAGCTTCGGCGCACCGCCGCCATTTTCACGCAGCACATCGAGCGCGCGTGCAATGCGATGATACACAGCCTCGGTCACGGCCTGCAAAATATCGAGCGCCGTCGTCCCCTGCCGGATGCCGTGGATCGTCCCCGCGGCCTCCTCGTTCCAAGTCGGCGCGCGCTCGCCATTCCACGAGGGAAGGACAGTGAGCCCGTGCTGCGGGCCAGGGCGCGCAGCGAGTGCGGCGTCGAGTTCCGGGCCGTCGGCGAGGCGCAGTTCGCGCAGGCACCACGCGCGCAGATTCCCCGAATTGCTCACCGTCGCATCCGTGAAATGCCGCGCCGCATCCACGCGAAAGCAGCACATCCCGAACGGGGCAACGTCGCCCGCGACACGGACTGCTGCGGTGCCGCCGAGATGAATCGCCGCGAGGCCCGCGCGCGCCGCACCGGTACCAAGGCAGCCCGCGACACCGTCGCCGATTCCCGGAAACCACGGCACGCCGCGCAGCTCGGGAAATTCCTGCGCGAGCGCCCCGCCGATCGGTGTGGGCGCGTCGCTGAGCGGGCGCAGATGCTCCGGCGAAATCTCCGCGGCCTTCAGCATGCCGGCGTCCCATTTCATCGCCACGGGATCAAAAAGGCCCGTGCCCGTCGCCATGGCGATCGCGCAATTCGCATCGCCGGCGAGCCGGAGTTGGAGCCACTCGGCGGGCGACATCCACTGCCGCACGCGCGCAAAGAGCCGCGCCTCGACGCGCTGGAGCCACGCCATTTTCGCAGGCCAGAAATCCGTGCGCAACATGCACCCGGTGCGCGCGTGGATTTTCCGCTCGTCGAATCTTTTCCGCAGCACCTCCGCCGCGTCGCGACTGCGCGAGTCCGCCGCCGTCGTGATGCGCGTGATGGCCTCGCCCTTCTCCGTGCAGCCGACCATGCCGTGCGAGAAGCACGACACGCCGATGCCCGCGACGGGCCGCCCGCGCAGCACCGCATCCGCCCGCCGGCGGTGCAGCGCCTCGGTGAGGCACGCGCGCACCGCGCCGAGCATCGCGCCGGGCTCGATCTCCGACATGCCGTCGCGAGAGGTGAGCAGCGGGTAGTCATGGTGCGTCGCCGCGAGCGCCGCACGGCGAGCGGTGATGTCGTGGAAAGCCGCGCGTGCGGACGAGGTGCCGATGTCGAGTGCGAGAATGAGCGGCTCTGCCATGTCGGGCGTGACGATGAACCGCAAAGGCCGTGCGACGAAAGCGGGAAATTTACCCGGCCGGTGAATATCCGGCGGCGAACATCCGACATGCCTTGCAAAAATGGTCACTGCCGGGCCGTGGAAGGCTTTTCCGGGATCACGCTAAGGCGCGGAAAACCATCGCGCCTTCGGCCTTCGCGCGCCCCTTTCCTCGCGATGGCTTCAAGCAGGCGTGCCGGATATCCCCTCCCCGGCTCCGCACTTTCCCGAAACTCGTGCTTGCCAAGCACCGGGTGGCTCGGCATGTTGTGCGCCCTTTTTCCACCAAATACCACTGCCTCTATGTCCACAGAATTGATGACGGAACTCCTCGAAGCGGGCGTTCATTTCGGCCACCAGACCAAACGCTGGAACCCGAAAATGAAGCCCTTTATCTTCGAGAAGAAGAATCAGATTTACATCATCAACCTCGGGGAAACCGTGCGGCAGCTCCGTGGCGCGTGCGAGTTCCTCGCGAGTGTCGCGGCGCGCAATGGCAAGGTGCTTTTCGTCGGCTGCAAGAAGCAGGCGCAGGAGGCCATCCGTGAGGCGGCGCAGGCGGCGGGGCAGTTTTACGTGAACCAGCGCTGGCTCGGCGGCACGCTCACGAACCTGAAGACCGTGCGCCAGAGCATCGCGCGAATGATTTACATCGAGAATCTGGAGAAGTCGCCCGAGTATTCAAAGATGGGCAAGGCGGAGATTTCCGCAGTGAAGCGCGAGGGCGCGAAGCTGCTGCGCAATCTCGAAGGCATCCGCGCGCTCGAGAAGCAGCCGGACGTGATGATCGTGATTGATACGATGCGTGAGGCCAACGCGGTCGCCGAAGCGCGCCGTCTCGGCATCCCCGTGATCGCCATCGTGGACACGAATGCTGATCCGGAACTCATCAGCTACCCGATCGCCGGGAACGATGACGCCATCCGCGCCATCCGCGTCATTTTGCAAAAGCTCGTGGACGCCTACGTAGGCGGGAATCCCGGCAGCGCGAAGAAGCAGCAGGCGGAACTCGCCGGCGTCTCGGAGTAAACTGCGACATCCGCCGTTTCCAAATTTCCGAGAGACGAGGGTGAAGACTCTCGTCTCTCGCATTTTCAACCCAAAAACATACTTACCCATGACCACTCAAGTGAACATTGACGCCAAGCAAGTCGCCGCCCTCCGTGAAAAAACCGGAGTCGGAATGCTCGACTGCCGCAAGGCCCTCGTCGAAGCGAACGGCGACATCGAGGCCGCCATTGACATCCTCCGCGCAAAAGGAAGCGCCAGCGCCGCAAAGAAAGCCGGTCGTGCCGCGAATGAAGGCGTGATCGCGCAGGCCATCCTCCCCGGCGCACGCACGGGCATCCTCGTCGAGGTGAATTCCGAGACCGACTTCGTCGCGAAGAACGAGGACTTCCTCGCGCTCACCGCCGGCTGGGCGAAGACGCTCTGCGAAAATCCCGCGACCGAGCTTGAGACCGCGCGCGTCGAGGCCGTCACGAAGATCGGCGAGAACATCCAGATTCGCCGCCATGCGCGCATCGAAGTCACCGGCAACGGGCTCGTCGCCGCATACATTCACCTCGGCGGAAAAATCGGCGTGCTGCTCGAAGTGGGCGCAGGCAAGCAGGAGACGGTGGAGCGCGATGAGTTCAAGCAGCTCGTGCGCGACATCACGCTGCACATCGCCGCCGCCAGCCCCGTGAGCATCCGCCGCGAGGAAGTTTCCCCAGTGCTCGCCGCCCGCGAACGCGCGATCTACGAGGAGCAGACGCCGAAGGACAAGCCCGCGCCGGTCATCGAGAAAATCATCGAGGGAAAAATGGCCAAGTTTTTCGCAGGCGCGTGCCTGCTCGAGCAGGCGTTCGTGAAGAACCCCGACCAGACCATCACGCAGCTCGTCGCGGAAAAGGCGAAGGCGCTCGGCGACACCGTCGAGGTGCGCAAGTTCATCCGCTTCCAGGTCGGCGAGGAAATCACCGCGTAAACGCAGCGCCGCCGACTCGTCGCCCTGACTGCGGAGTGCCGACGGGTTATCGGCGCTCCATTGGCCGTGCGTGACAAAGCGTTGTCCGTCTCGTCCACTGCGCCCATGCCGTCCGCGGAATTCCTGCTCATAGACAACAGCAATTCGTTCACAAAGTTCGCGCTGTCGTCGCGCGAGCGGCTCGGAGCGGTGCGGCGCGTGCGGACTGCTAAACTCGACTCCGCCGCGCTCCGGCGCGTGCTGCGCGGGTGGAAATACGAGCGCACCGTGCTCTGCTCCGTCGTCCCGAAAAAGGCCGCGCTGCTCCGCGCCGAACTCGCCCACAAGCCGCTGCACAACGTGGATCACCGGAGCAAACTCGGCGTCGGCATCGAATACCCGAAACCAAAAACGATCGGTGCCGACCGGCTCGCCAACGCAGCGGCAGCCGCTGCCTTTCACGGCGTGCCGTGCGTCGTCGTGGACTTCGGCACGGCGGTCACGTTCGACATTCTCTCGCCGGAGAAGAAATACATCGGCGGGGTGATCGCGCCGGGCCTGGAGGCCATGACGGATTACCTGCACCAACGCACCGCGCAGCTCCCGAAAATCTCGCTGCTAGAGCCGCCCGGCCCGATCGGAAAATCCACGAAGCTCGCGATGCTCGCCGGTGCGGTGTACGGCTATCGCGGTCTCGTGCGCGAGATTCTCGCCGAACTCCGCGCCGCGCTCGGCGTGCGGAAGCTCAAGGCTATCGCGACCGGCGGCTACGCGGATCTCATCGCCGCAGGCGTGCAGGAAATTTCCGCCGTGCATGACCATCTCACGCTGGAAGGGCTGCGGCTGATCGGATGCATGAACTCGTAGCCGCGCTTGTGAAAGCGCGGGTGATCGTAGGCGTGAGCGGCAGCTCACGCCGCGCTCTCCCGAGCGCGCCTACGCTCTGCTCCGCGCCATCCCGCCGCCTGCGCCCATCCTTCAGCGCGAGGTTGGAAACCTCGCCTACTTTTTCGCGCGCGCTTTACCATCGGGCCGCCGCTGCTAAGATCACCCCTCACTCCCGGTCACATTCCTGATGATTTCCCGTCCCACGATTTGCACTTTCAGCATCGCGCTCATCACCGCGGTTTCGCTGCACGCCGATCCGGGTGACACGGAGTTTTTTGAGAAGAAGATTCGGCCGCTGCTGGATCAGCGGTGCAGCGAGTGCCACAGCGCGGAGAAGAAGGTGAAGGGCGGGCTGCGGCTCGATTCGCGCGACGGCTGGCAGACGGGCGGCGACAGCGGGGCGGCCATCACACCAGGGAAGCCGGATGAGAGCCTGCTGATCAAGGCCGTGCGCTATCGCGACAAGGACTTCGCGATGCCGCCGAAGAAAAAGCTCAGTGCGGACGAAGTCGCGACGCTGGAGCAGTGGGTGAAAATGGGCGCGCCCGATCCGCGCAGTGCGGCAGCGGGCGCGGGCGCGAAGAAGCAGGTCGGCCTGAGCATCGAGGCGGGCAAAAAGTTTTGGAGCTACATCGCACCAAAAAAAACCGTGCCGCCCGACGTGAAGGACAGCGCATGGCCGCGCAGTGCGATTGACCGCTTCATCCTCGCGAAGCTCGAGGAGAAGAGCCTGCGCCCGGCTCCCGATGCGTCGCCGGAAGTTCTCGTGCGCCGACTTTACTACACGATTACGGGGCTGCCGCCGTCGCCGGAGGAGGCGGATGCGTTCGTCAAATCGGCAATCCGCAATCCGCAATCCGCCATCGAATCCACGGTGGATCAACTCCTCGCGAGCCCGCACTTCGGCGAGACTTGGGGACGGCACTGGCTCGATATCGCGCGCTTTGCCGAGTCGAGCGGCGGCGGACGCACGTTGCTTTTCAAGGACGCGTGGCGGTATCGCGATTACGTGATTGATGCGTTCAACCGCGACGAGCCGTTTGATCGTTTCATCCGCGAGCAGATCGCGGGCGATCTGCTGCCTGCGGCGAATTCGGAAGATCGGCGCCGGCAGGTCACGGCCACGGCATTTCTCGCGCTCGGGCCGACGAACTACGAGGAGCAAAACAAGCAACAGCTTCGCTTCGACGTGATTGACGAGCAGCTCGACACGATCGGCAAGGGCGTGCTCGGTCAGACCATCGGCTGCGCGCGCTGCCACGATCACAAATTTGATCCGATCCCGCAGAAGGACTACTACGCGCTCGCGGGCATCCTCGCCTCTACGCGCACGCTTTTTAACTACACGGACAATGTCGCGCGCTGGATCTCCGAGCCGCTGAAACTCGAGGGCGAAGCGGAGCAGAAGGTCGCTTTGCACGAGGCGAAAATCGCGGCGATCAAGCAGGAGATCGAAGCGATGAAGAAGGATGTGGCGAAGATGAAAGCCGTCGCGACCAAGGTGATCGCCGGGCCGGGAAAAAGCGTCGCGGCTGCAGAACTGCCGGGAATCGTCGTGGATGATGTGGACGCGAAGGCGATCGGCGAGTGGAGCAATTCCAAGCACACGGCGGGATTCATCGGCGAGGGCTACCGGACGGACGACAACCTCGGCAAAGGGAGCAAGACGATCACTTTTACTCCGAAGCTGCCGAAGTCCGGACGCTACGAGGTGCGCTTCGCGTACCCGCCGGGGACGAACCGCTGCAAGAAAGTGCCGGTGCATATTTTGCACGCGGAAGGGGAGGAGAAGGTGTTTGTGGATGAGACGCTGACACCGCCGATTGACGGGCGTTTCGTGTCGCTCGGCAAGTTCCGCTTCGAGCAGGACGGCGCGGGCTTTGTGCTCGTCTCGAATGCGGACACGAAGGGATTTGTCGTGGCGGATGCGATCCAATTTCTCGCCGAGGAAGAAGTCGCCGCGCTCGATGCGGCGGTGAAGCCCGCGCCGGGCGACGATGCCGGAAAGCGCAATGACGAGGACAAACGCAAGAAGATGGACGCGCGGGTCAAGGAGTTGGAGTCCTCGATGAAGAAGCTGACGACCCAGGGGCCGCACCGCCCGACGGCGATGGCGGTGCATGATGAGCAGGATATCGGCGACACGCAGATTCGTGTGCGCGGGCTCGTTGGGCAGAAAGGTGCGCCGGTGCCGCGCGGATTTTTGCAGGTCGCGGGAAGTGCGCCGGCGAAAATTTCGCAAAAGGAGAGCGGGCGGCGCGAGCTGGCGGACTGGCTGGCGAGCCCGGCGAATCCGCTCACGGCGCGCGTGTTTGTGAACCGCGCGTGGGACTGGAGCTTCGG
>JANXZI010000325.1 GCA_025355595.1 Spartobacteria bacterium | reverse complement strand
TGCGCGGACTGATGCCGCACGAATTCACCCTCTCCCACCGCGTGGAGTTTTCCGAGACCGACATGGCGGGCATCGTCCACTTTGCGAACTTCTACCGGATGATGGAAAATGCGGAGCACGCGTTTTTCCGCTCGCTGGGCTTCAGCATCCACGCGCATCACGGCAGTGCGATCATCGGCTGGCCGCGCGTGAATGCGTCGTGCGAATTTCTGAAGCCGCTGCGCTTCGAGGAGACCGTGGACATCCAGCTCCTCGTCGCCGAGGTGCGCCCGCGCAGCATCCGCTACGCATTCCGCTTTTGGAAAAACGACGCCGGTGCGCGCGCGGAGATCGCACGCGGCGCGATGACCGCCGTGTGCGCGACCGTGGACAAGACGGGTGGCAAGCTCGGCGCGGTGGCGATCCCCGAGGCGATCCGTGCGGTGATCCAGACTGCACCGGCGGATTTGCTCGCGGTGTTTTCAGGAAAGTGACTGCGTGGAAAATCCGCACGGGATGTCACGCAAAGCGCAAAGCCGCAAAGGTTCGAGGGCGGCAGTTTTTCCTTTGCGCCTTTGCGCCTTTGCGAGAGACATTTTTCACGCGGTGCCTAAGTCCGCCTGAGCCGCCGCATTTTCACCACCAATCATGCCACCGCAAACATCCGCATCCTCATCATCCACCTGGATCCTTTTTTCATTCCTCACCGTCGCGTGCTGGGGCGTGTATGGCGTCTATCTCCACCGCGGCCAGACGGAGATGGCCGACATGGCGAACGGCCGCTGGAAGGCTTTCCTCTTCGTCGGCTTCGCCTACTTTCTCGTCGCGGTGATCGCGCCTCTCGTGATGCTGCGGCTCAACGGAAAACCGGGTGACACGAACTTCCTCGCGTATCCGATGAAGGGCCAGATGTGGTCGCTCATCGCAGGCATCGTCGGTGCCGTCGGTGCGTTTGGCGTGCTGCTCGCATTCGGCGCCGCACCGCAGCCGAAGACGGCATACATCCCGGTCGTGATGTGCATCATCTTCGCCGGCGCGCCGATCGTGAATGCGGTCGTCTCGATGATCTACCATCCGCCGCACGGCGGACTGGGAGCGGTGAAGTGGCAGTTCTGGGTCGGCATCATCGTCGCTGCTGTCGGCGGAAGCATGGTCGCGCTCTACAAGCCCGACGCGCCCACGCCGCCGAAGCCCGCCGCAAAGCCGGGCATCGAGCAGCCGGCGAAGCACTGAGCGCGTGTGGAAAAAGATCGCGCATTCTTTGAAAGGAACGCCAGTGATGCGATTCACCGCGCCTGCGGCGGGCTGAACTTGGAACTTGGAACTCTGAACTGGGAACTGCGAAGTCCGCCGCCATCGCGGCCAACGCGCGAGCCCGAAGATTCCAAGTTCCAAGTTCCAAGTTCAGAGTTCCAAGTTCAGCCCGCCGCAGGCGCTTCTCCGTCCTCGACCGGCGCATGAACACGCTCGACCGACTCCGCGCGCTCATCGTAGCAATCCGCGGCAATCGCTTCCAAGCGCCGCGGCTCGCGGGCGTTGACGAGATCACGAGCATCGCGGATTTCACCGCGCGCGTCCCTTTCACCACGAAGGCCGACCTCGTCGCGGACCACGCGGCGCATCCGCCGTCCGGATCGAATCTCACTTTTCCACAAGCTCGCTACACGCGCTTCTGCCAGACGAGCGGGACGACCGCGCGGCCGCTCGCCATCCTCGACACCGCGGCGAGTTGGGACTGGATGCTCGGCAACTGGGCGCGCATCTACCGCGAGTGCGGCATCGCGCCGGGCGACTGCGTGTATTTCGCGTTTTCGTTCGGGCCGTTCCTCGGGTTCTGGACGGCATTCGAGGGCGCGGCGAAATACGGCTGCCTGTGCATCCCCGGCGGCGGGCTTTCAAGCGCCGCGCGCATCCGCGGCATTGTGCAGCATCGCGCGGCGGTGCTGCTCTGCACGCCGACGTATGCGCTGCATCTTGCCGAGGTCGCCGCACGCGAGGGCGTGGACCTGCGCGGTTCCGCGGTGCGGAAAATCTTCGTCGCTGGCGAGGCCGGCGGCAGCGTGCCCGCCGTGCGCGATCGCATCTCCGCCGCGTGGAATGGCGCGGAGGTGCTCGACCACTACGGCATGACGGAAGTCGGCCCGGTCGCATTCCAAAAGACGGGCGAACCGGACGCGCTGCACATCATCGAGGAATCCTACTTCGCCGAGATCATCGATCCCGCGACGGGCTCACCCGCGAACGACGGCAGGACCGGCGAACTCGTCCTCACGCCGCTGGGCCGCGACGCGAGTCCCCTGCTCCGCTACCGGACCGGCGACCTCGTGCGGCGGCGCGTTGGACAGGCGACTCGCCTGTCAGACTCCGGCAGGCGAGTCGCCTGCCCCACTCCCACCGTGCCCGGCGGCTTCGTGCTCGAAGGCGGAATCCTCGGGCGCGCCGACGACATGCTCGTGGTGCGCGGCGTGAACATTTTCCCCAGCGCCGTGGATGCCGTCGTGCGCGCCTTCCCCGAGGTCGCCGAATACCGCGTCCACGTCACGCGCAACGGCGAGATGACCGAGCTATCCATCGAGGTGGAATCCGACGACGAAAATATCGCCGCGCGCGTCGCCGCGAAGTTCATCGAGGCCTTTACCCTGCGCATTCCCGTCACGCGCGTCGTCAGCGGCACGCTCCCGCGCTTTGAACTCAAGGCTCGCCGCTGGCAGCGGTGAACCCGCGAGCATCTCTTGCCGCGCGCCCCCTCATTTCCCCCCGATCTTTTCGTAAAAGCGCAGCGCCTCGATCTTGCTGCCAAATTCTTTGAGCGGATACAGCCCCTTCGCCGCGCCTGCGCCGGGATCGCGCGTGAGGTAGTCGTGGCCGTCCTTTCCGGCGATGACGACGAAGTGCGTGATGCCGCCCTGCGTCCGCAGGCGGACGATGACGGGATTTCCGCGCGCGAGGTTTTCATCAATGAGCCGGTAGCTCGGGTCGTCCTCGTAGGTTTTGCGCGCGATATTGCCGGTGACCTCGGCGGCCTTGTCCCAATCGAGCCAGCCCGCACCCTCGTAGCCGTTCGCGTCGGTCACGAGTTTGTTGAGGCGGCCGGGGTCGGTCTCAATGCCGTAGCTCGCGAGCACCATCGCAGCGGAGGCGACGGCGCAGCCTTCCGCGCCGAGTGTGTTGTCCGTGCGGCCGAGCTTGTCGTTGCGCCAGCGGTCGTCGGCCTGGCGGAAAAGGGGCACGTCGAGTTCGAGGCGCGGACGCTGGAATGATCCGCCGCTCGGCTCGAGATTGCCGGGGCGGCTCCAATCTGCCTCGAGCTGCTTCCGTTTCTCCCAGTGATCATACAGATGATAGCCCAGGCTGCCGATGACGGTGAGGGCGATGGCGAGAAGCGTGAGGCGCAGCGTGCGTTTCGCGTCCTGCTTCTGAAGTGCGAGTGGATCGTCTGGCATGTGCTATGAGCAGCGGAGCAAAACTTTTCCGCCGCGCTGCGGACGTTGCGCATGCGCGAGCGCCTCGGCGATTCGATCAAGCGAATACGCGGCCTCGACCGGCGTCGCGATGACTCCGTCTGCCGCGAGCGCGGCAAGTTCGGTGAGCAGCGCTGCGGCGGCGGTTTCCCCGGCGCGCTCATACCAGCGCGTGATCCAAAATCCGCGCCACCCGATGTCCTGAAAGATGAGCTGGCCGTTCGGAACCCTCAGCGGCTGCCGCGCCATCGCGCCGTAGGTCACGATGCTTCCGCCAGGTGCGAGAGCGCCAGCGATGCGCGTGGCGCTGTCGCCGCCGACTGCGTTCAGGGCGAGGCGAATCGCCGCACCGCCGGTCGCTGATTTTATTTCCGCGGAAATCTTTTCACCCTCGACGAGCACCATATCCCCTCCCTCCGCGCGAAGTTCGTCCACGAGATCCGCGCGGCGCACGACGTTCACCGTGCGCCAGCCGAAGTGCCGCGCGAGGCGGATCACGCAGCGGCCCACGGCGGAGTTCGCGGCGTTCTGTGCAATCCATTCACCCGGTTGCAGCGTGACAAAATCGCGCAGCATCACGAGCGCGGTGGCGGGATTGATGCGCAGCATCGCGGCCTGCTCCAGCGGGACACCGGCTGCGATTTTCACCAGATCCGTGGCGTCTGCGTTCCCCGCCTCGCGCCACGCGCCGAAGCGGTGCGGCAGCAGCACGACGTCGCCTTCCACAAAACTGCTCACGCCTGCGCCGCACTCCTCGACGACACCGACGCCCTCGACTCCCGGCGTGCCGGGCAGCTCGGGTCGGATCGGATATTTACCTTCGAGCACATTGATGTCCGCGGGATTGATCGGCGAAAATTTCACGCGCACGCGCACCTCGCCCACGGCAGGCGCCGGAAGATCGATCGTGTCGATCTTCGCGACAGCCTGTGGCTCGCCGTGTTCGCGGATGATGATGGCGCGGATTTTTTCCATGTCGCCGGGGACGATGCCGCGCCGCGCGATTGCTGCAAGCCGGACATTCGTCATTTGCCCCCTCCCGCCATCGGCTGCGATGAAAAATGGAAGGGCGGGCGAGCTTTCGAATCGGGGGAATGCTCGCCCGCCCTTGTAGGAGGAATCTGTTTCTGCGCGCCTACTTTGCGGACGCAGGCTCGGCGGCCTCCGCGGGTTTCGTCGCCTTGAAAGTGAGTCCCTTTTCGTCGGTCGAAACCTCGGCGGTATCGCCGGCCTTGATGGTGCCCTTGAGCATCTCCTCGGCCATCGGATCCTCGAGGTAACGCTCGACGGCGCGACGCATGGGGCGCGCTCCGTAGGCGGGATCGAAGCCCTTTTCGATGAGGAATTCGCGGGCCTTGTCGTCGAGGACAACCTTGATTTCCTTCAGCTTGATCCGCTCGACGAGCTTCGTGATTTCGAGATCCACGATCTGCTTGAGGTCGGGCTTCGAGAGCTGGTGGAAGACGATGAGGTCGTCGAAACGGTTGATGAACTCGGGCTTCAACACGCGCTTGGCTTCGCCGAGCACTTTGTTCTTCATCGAGTCGTAGCTGCCATCCTCCTTGTCCCCGCCGAAGCCGAGCGTGACCTTCTTCATCTGCTCTGCGCCGATGTTCGTCGTGAGGATGATGATGGTGTTTCGGAAATCAATCTTCCGCCCAAGCGAGTCGGTGAGTTTGCCCTCTTCGAGCACCTGCAGAAGCAGGTGCAGCACGTTCGGATGCGCCTTTTCGATTTCGTCGAAAAGCACGACCGAATACGGCCGCCGGCGCACCTGCTCGGAGAGCTGGCCGCCCTCGTCGTGGCCGATGTAGCCGGGAGGCGAACCGACCAGCCGCGAGATGGTGTGCTCCTCGCGATACTCGGACATGTCGAACTGGATGAGCGAGTCGCGTGAACCGAACATGTATTCGGCGAGCGTCTGCGCGAGATACGTTTTGCCGACGCCGGTGGGGCCGAGGAAAATGAACGAGCCAATCGGACGCCGCGGATCCTTGAGGTCGGCGCGCGAACGGCGCAACGCCTTTGCGACGGCGATGACGGCTTCGGTCTGGCCGATGACCTTGCCCTTCAGCTCGGACTCCATGCGCAGCAGCTTTTCGTTGTCCTCCTGCTCCATGCGGTGCAGCGGCACGCCGGTCCACTTCGCGACGACGACGCGCATGTCCTCCTCGGTGACGACGATCTCCTTCTCCTCGCGCTTCTTTTCCCAATCCTTCAGCACGGCGTCCTTGCGCTCCTTCGCTTGCTTCTCGGTGTCGCGGAGCGCGGCGGCTTTTTCAAAGTCCTGCGCTTTGATCGCGCCTTCCTTCTGCGCCTTGATGCCCTCGATTTCCTTGTCAATGTCCTTGATGTCCGGCGGGCGTGTCATCGAGGTGATGCGCGCACGCGCACCGGCCTCGTCCATCACGTCAATCGCCTTGTCCGGCAAAAATCGGCCCGTGAGGTAGCGGTCGCTCAGCTCGGCAGCGGCCTTGAGCGCCTCGTCGGTGATGCGCGCCTTGTGGTGCTGCTCGTACTTGTGGCGGATGCCTTTCAAAATGAGGATTGTGTCCTCGACACTGGGCGCCTCGACCTTCACCTGCTGGAAACGGCGCTCGAGCGCGGCGTCCTTCTCGATGTATTTGCGAAACTCGTTGAGCGTGGTCGCGCCGACGCACTGCAATTCGCCGCGGCTGAGCGCGGGCTTGATGATGTTGCTCGCATCCATCGCGCCTTCCGCACTGCCGGCACCGACGATGGTGTGCAGCTCGTCAATGAACAGGATGACGTTCTTCGTGCGGCGGATTTCGTCCATGACCGCCTTGATGCGCTCCTCAAACTGACCGCGATATTTCGTGCCCGCGACCATGAGTGCGAGGTCGAGCGTGATCACGCGCTTGTCGCGCAGAAGCTCCGGCACATTGCCCGCGGCGATTTCCTGCGCGAGCCCTTCGACGATTGCCGTCTTGCCCACGCCCGCTTCGCCGATGAGCACGGGGTTGTTCTTCGTCCGACGGCAGAGGATCTGGATCACGCGCTCGATCTCGGGCGCGCGTCCGATGACGGGATCCATGTCGCCCTTGCGGGCGAGTTCCGTGAGGTCGCGGCCAAAGGCGCGCAACGCAGGCGTCTTGCCATCCTTCTTGCTGCCGGACTGCGGCTGCTCCTGCGGCGAATCCTGCTCGCCCTCCGGCGGCGTGAAATTCGGATCGAGCTCCTTCAAAATTTCGTTCCGCGTGCGCTCGATGTCCACTTCGAGATTCTTCAGCACGCGAGCCGCGACACCTTCACCTTCCCGCAGCAAGCCGAGCAAAATGTGCTCGGTGCCGACGTAGCTGTGATTGAGCGCCTTCGCCTCCTTGCCCGCCAGCGCGAGCACCTTCTTCACGCGCGGCGTGTACGGGATGTTGCCGACCATTTTCTGATCCGGCCCGCTGCCGACCTGCTTCTCGACTTCCATGCGGACAGTCTCCAGATCGAGGCCCATTTTTTGTAGAACGTTCACGGCGACACCCTGGCCAAGTTTGATCAGGCCGAGCAGGAGATGCTCGGTGCCCACATAGTTATGGTTGAAACGATCGGCTTCCTTGCGGGCGAGT
>JANXZI010000324.1 GCA_025355595.1 Spartobacteria bacterium | reverse complement strand
GTGGCGTCGTCAGACGCCGTGACGATGCGCGATCCGTCGGGGCTGAATTGCGCGCTCCACAAGGGGCCTTCGTGACCTAAAAGCGTGACGATGATTTTTCGCGTCGAGGCATTCCAGACGCACGCCGTCCTGTCGCTGGATGCGGTCACGATGCACGCGCCATCGGCCGCGAAATGGGCGCTTCGGACGGCATCCTGATGACCCGAAAGTCCCTCGAGGGCCTTGCCGGAGGAGAGATCCCAGATTCGCGCGGTCTTGTCCGAAGATGCGGTGATGACGCGCGAACCGTCCGGGTGAAATTCCGCGCTCCACACGGATCCCTGATGACCGGCGAGCCGGACGATCATTCCGCCCGTGGCGGCATCCCAAACACAGGCCGTGCTGTCGGACGATGCGGTCACGATGTGTGCCCCATCGCGACTGAATTCCGCGCTCCACACAGAGTCCTCGTGATCGGAAAATGTGGCGAGCCGCTTGGCGGAACCGGCGTCCCAGACCGACGCGGAATTGCTGTAGCATGCCGTGACGATCCGCGTGCCATCCGGACTGAATTGCGCGCTGAGGACGGAATCCGGATCGTGCGAAAGCGTGGCGACGACCTGGCTGGCCGATGCGTTCCAGATGCGCGCCGTGCGGTCCGACGACGCGGTGACGATGCGCGTGCCGTCCGGGCTGAATCGCGCACTTCGCACGGAGTCCTGGTGCGCTGAAAATATCGCGGTGGATCTCGGGCTGCACAGATCCCAGATTCGCGCGGTGTGATCGGAAGATGCGGTGGCGATCCGCGAGCCGTCGGGGCTGAATTGCGCGCGCCAAACCGCCGCACCATGGGCCGCGAATGTGGTGATTATTTTTCCACCCGCCGCGTCCCAGACGCCCGCGCTGCCGTCCGAGGAAGCGGTGACGGCGCGCAGTCCGTCGGGGCTGAATTGCGCGTGGTTCACCGCACGCTGGTGTCCGGTGAGCACGGCGATTTCCTTTCCGGATGCAGCGTCCCAGATGCGCGCCGCGCTGTCCGCCGAGGCGGTGACGATGCGCGTGCCGTCGGGGCTGAATTGTGCCCACAGAACGGAATCCCCGTGGCCTGCGAGAGTGCTCAGGACGCGCTCCGCGGCGACGTTCCAGATGCGCGCGGTTTTGTCGAACGAAGCGGTGACGATGCGCAAGCCATCCGGACTGAAACGCGCGTTCCAGACTGCGCCCTCATGTCCCGAGAGTGTGGCGATGGCCCGGCCGGTCGCGGCGTTCCAGACCATCGCGGCATGGTCCGAGGAAGCGGTGACGATGCGCGTGCCATCCGGGCTGAACTGTGCGCTTCGGATGGCCTCCTGGTGTCCGGCAAGCGTGGCGATGGCGCTCCCGGTCACGGCGTCCCACACGCGTGCGGCAGCGTCTTCCGACACGGTGACGATGCGCGCACCATCGGGGCTGAATTGCGCGCTGCTCACGTCACGTTCGTGGCCGGAGAGTGTGGCGAGGAGTCTGCCATCGGCCGCGTCCCAAATCCGGGCGGTGGCGTCGGCGGATGCGGTGACGATGCGCGTTCCGTCCGGGCTGAATTGCGCATGGCTCACGGCTCGCGCATGGCCTGCGAGAGTCGCGATCAGCTCACCCGTGCGCGCATTCCAGACGCACGCCGTGTTGTCGAATGAAGCGGTGACGATGCGCCCGCCGTCGGCACTGAATTGCGCGCTCCACACTGCGCCACGGTGATCGAGGATCGCGACGGGCGAATGGAAATCCGCCGAGTTCAGCAATGCGACCGCCTGCTCGGCCGCGAACGACGACCCGGGATCGTAGTCGCAGGCCCGCGCGAGATACGCGATCGCATCGCGATACAGACCGCGCGCCGCGAGGTCACGGGCAGTCCGGCAGTCGGACTGAGCCGCACCCGCCAGCAGTCGGATCGCCTTTTCGTAGCGGGCCTGAAGGCCGCGATCCGCGGGCGCTCCCGGTCCGGAGTTTGGGGATTCGTCGCTCATTGCCGTTGTTTTTGCCCAGTGATCCAGCGGCGGACATGAGGGGTCATCACGGTTTTTTTCCGGCTGCGCGCTCCTTGCGCACATTCTCCAGATTCTCGCGAAAGATGGCGGGCCACACGGCTTGTTTTGCGGAAAGTTTTCCTTCCTTGTCGAGGGATTCGAGAATCGCGACAGCCTCGGCAAAATTTTGCTCCGCCGCGGGAAGCTCGCGCTGCTTTTGCTGGATGGCTGCGAGGTTGCCGAGATTCACGCTCAGTTCGAGTTGCCAGTCGGAATTCCGGGAATCCGTCCGCACGAGTTTGCGGAGAATGTCGGATGCCTGCTGAAAATTTTTGGCCGCTGCTTCCGCCTTGTCCCGATCCTGCTCGATTCGGCCCAGCTTGGTGAGGCTCTGTCCCAATTCGCGCTGGACGGCATAATTTTCCGGCTGCCGTTTCAGCAGTTCCTGCAGGGTCTTCATCGCCTCACCGTGGCTCTCGGCGGCACCCTTGAGGTCGCCCTGCGCCTTTTGAATATCGCCGGTTTTGCTGAAGCTCACGCTCAGGGCGCGCTGCAACTCGGGTTCTCCGGGATCGGCCCCGATCAATTGCTTCAGGATTTTTTGGGACTCCGCATAGTTCGCGGTGGCACCGGCGTAGTCCCCGGCTTCTGTGCCGAGGTCGCCCATCTTTTCGAGGCTGATGCTGAGTCCGAACTGCCAGCCCTTTTTGCTGGCAACGTCATCTGCGAGTCGCCGCCGGATCTGCAGCGCTTCCTGGTAGCTTGCCGCCGCGCTTGCGGATTCGTCCTTGGCCAACTGCGCATCGCCCACCTTGAAAACGCTCACGCTCAATCGAAACTGCCAGTCGTTGTTTGCCGGGTCGCGTTTCACGAGTTGCCGCGTGATCTCGAGTGCGGTCTGGTAATTCGTCTCAGCGGTCGCGGGATCTCCGAGCGCCATCGCCGTGTCCCCCTTGTTGCGGGCGTCCTCCTCGCGAAGGTCCATTTGCGCAGGATCATTTTTGTCCTCGCCGACTCTGCGGTAGTAGTCATCCACCCGTTTCTGAACGGCGAGCTTCACGGCGAGCGGGCCGTGGTCAGTCTGGTCCGCGACTTCGCGCATGCTGTTCAGAGTGACCTCCGCCTGCCGGCGGCTCTCGTCGGACTTGGCCTTCGCAGCCTCGGCTTCGGCTGTCGCCATCACGGCGCGCTCACGTTCCGTGTCGGCTTTTTTTAGAGCTTCGCGCGCGTCTTTCTCGCTTTGTTTCAAAGTCACCGCCTGCGCTTTTTCCTGCGTCGTGGCTTTCTCCGCGAGTGCCTGCTGCGCTTCCGCGGTCTTCGCAGCGGCGGTGGCTTCCTTTGTTTTGATCAATGCCAGCGCGACGCCGGCGAGCGCGATGAGCGTGAGCGCGGCCATCGCCGCGAAGGCGAGAGTCCTCCGCCGTTTCAGCGCACGTTCGCGACTCTCGGCGTGCGCGAGGGATGCGGCGATGAAAGCGCGCTCCGTCGGTGCGAGATCGGCGGCGCGCGCCGCGAGGAGCGTGCGCGC
>JANXZI010000514.1 GCA_025355595.1 Spartobacteria bacterium | reverse complement strand
CGATCACTTCCGCGGCGGTGACGTGCTTCTGGACGCAGAAACCGGAGGAGGGTCTTTACAAATCTTTCGGGTCGGTGCCGATGCGCGTCAACATCATTGACACTCCGGGCCACGTCGATTTCACGGCTGAAGTTGAGCGTTCCATGCGCGTGCTTGACGGCGCGGTGGCGGTGTTTTGCGGCGTGGCCGGCGTGCAACCGCAATCCGAGACCGTCTGGCGGCAGGCGACGAAATACAAAGTCCCGCGCATCGCTTTTGTCAACAAGATGGATCGCACGGGTGCGAACTTCCAGAATGCGGTGGACGACATGCGCAATAAGCTGAAGGCGAACGCGCATCCGGTGCTCATTCCTATTGGTTGCGAGGATCATCTTCGCGGTCAGTATGATGTCATCAACCGCAAGGCCGTCGTCTATCTTGATGATGAGAAGATGGGATCCAATTACGTCGTCCAAGAACTCGACGACGCAGGGAAGGCCATCGTGGAGCCCGCGCGCGAGTCGTTGATTACCGCGCTGTGCGACGTGGATGACGAACTCGGAACGGCCTATCTTGAGGAAAAGCCGATCACGGTCGAGATGATCAAGAAGGCCATCCGCCGAGTGACCATCGCCAACAAATTTGTCCCTGTCGTTGGTGGCTCCGCCTTTAAGAACAAGGGCGTACAGTATCTGGTAGACGCGGTGATTGACTATCTCCCGTCGCCAATTGACATCCCGCCGCAGCAGGGCATCAACCCGGATAACATCGAGGAAAAAATCGCCGCGCCGCCGGACGATGCAGCCAAGTTTATCGGCCTCGCGTTCAAGCTTTGGAGCGATCCTTTCGTCGGCAAGCTGGTGTTCTTCCGCGTCTATCGCGGCAAACTCACGAAGGGCGACACGATCTATAATCCGCGTACCCGCAAGAGCGACCGCGTCAGCCGCCTCATCCAGATTCAGGCCGACAAGCGCGAGGATATTGACACCTGCTATTCCGGCGACATCGCCGCAATCGTGGGTCTCCGCAATATCACGACCGGCGACACACTCTGCGACGAGGATGTCGAGATCATGCTCGAGCCGCCCTCATTCCCTGATCCGGTCATCAGTATGTCCGTCGAGCCGAAGACCAAGGCCGATCAGGAAAAGATGAGCATTGCGCTCCAGCGACTTGCTGAGGAGGATCCGACATTCCGTGTCAAGACCGACGAGGAAACCGGCCAGACGATCATCGCCGGAATGGGTGAACTGCATTTGGAAATCATCCGCGACCGGATGCTCCGTGAATTCAAAGTCGAGGCTAACTCTGGCAAGCCGCAGATCGCCTATCGCGAGACGATCACCAAGCCTGCAAATGGCGACGGAAAGCTTATCAAGCAGTCCGGCGGTCGCGGTCAGTATGGTCACGTTATTGTTGATGTTCGTCCCGGCGAGCGCGGCAAGGGCATCATCATCGAGAACAAGGTCGTCGGTGGCACGATTCCCAAGGACTATATCCCGGCTTGCAAGAAGGGCGTCGAAGAAGCGGTTCTGAACGGAGTGCTCGGAGGCTACCCGGTGATTGATGTCGAAGTGGACATCATTGACGGCAGCTATCACGAGGTGGACTCGAACGAAATGGCGTTCAAGATGGCTGCAATTTTTGCGGTGAAGGAAGCATTCAGGGCTGCCAATCCGATTCTCCTTGAACCCATCATGAAAGTCGAGAACACGACCCCTGAAGACTATCAGGGCGACATCATGGGCGATCTTAATCGCCGCCGCGGCGTCATCCAGGGGATGGAGTCAAAGCTTGGCCTCTGCCTCATCAATGCGCAGGTCCCGCTCGCCGAAATGTTCGGCTACTCGACGGCCATCCGTTCACTCTCCAAAGGCCGTTCCAGCTACACGATGGAACCGTCCCACTTCCAGCAGGTGCCTGAAAACGTGAAGGCCGCCGTGCTCGACCAGAAAGGCAAATAATTACCCATGAACGGACAACGCATACGCATTCGCCTCAAGGCATTTGACCATCGCGTGCTCGACGCATCGGCCATCGACATCGTCGAGACGGCCAAGCGTTCCGGCGCACGCGTCGCCGGTCCGATCCCGCTCCCGACCCGCGTGGAGAAATTCACGGTCAACCGCTCGCCGCACGTGGACAAGAAGTCCATGGACCAGTTCGAAATCCGCACTTACAAGCGCCTGCTCGACATCATCGAGCCGACTGCGAAGACGGTGGACGAACTGCGCAAACTCAACCTGCCCGCGGGCGTGGATATCACCATCAAGATCTAACTAGCGATGAAGATTGGACTATTAGGCAAAAAGATTGGGATGACCCGTGTCTATGACGACAATGGTGTCATTACTCCCGTGACGGTCATCGAGGCCGGTGGAAACACCATACTCCAAAAGAAGACAATGGAGAACGACGGATACAATGGCGTTCAGGTCGGCTTTGACGGCCAGAAGGAAAGCCGTGTGACGCAGCAGATGCTCGGGCACTTCAAGAAGGCGAATTCGGAACCGAAGCGGTTTGTTCGCGAGTTCCGTCTGCCGAATGACGTAAAGCTCGACGACGCAGTGGACATGAGCGTGAAGCACTTTACCGTCGGCGACTTCGTGGACGTCGTCGGCCAGAGCAAGGGCCATGGCTTTCAGGGCGTCATGAAGAAGCATAACATGCACGGCCAGCCGGCCTCGCACGGTCACATGATGCACCGCCGCAATGGCGCAATCGGCAACCGCTCGACTCCCGGTCGCGTGTGGAAGAACATGGGCATGCCCGGTCACATGGGTGACGAGCGCATCACTGTGCAAAACCTCCGCATCGTGCAGGTGAATGCCGACGACAACTGCCTCCTCGTGAGCGGAGCTGTTCCCGGAAAACCCGGATGCTATGTCGTCATCCGTCCCGCGAAGAAGGTGAAGAAGGTGAACCCGGAGACAGTTAAGCAGGCGGCCAAGCAGGCGACCAAGCAGGCAGCTAAGAAATCCAAATGAGCGCGACAATTTTGACAGCCGAGGCCGCGAAGGCCGCTAATATCGAAGTCATCACCAATGGGAAATATACCCAGACCGTGCATGATGCAGTGGTCGCCCTCCGTGCGAACCGCCGCAGCGGAACCGCCAGTGTGAAGACCAAAGCCACCGTGAATGGTTCGGGTGCGAAACCCTGGAACCAGAAGGGCACAGGCCGCGCCCGTGCAGGCTATAAGTCCAGCCCCGTGTGGAGTGGTGGCGGCGTCGTCTTCGGTCCGCATCCGCGTTCTTATGCGAAGAAGGTTTCCAAGCAGACCCGCCGTCTTGCGCTCCGCAAGGCACTGAGTGCGCGCATCATGAATGGCGATGTCTTCATCGTCCCGTCCTTCTCGGTCGCGAATCCGAAGACGAAGGATTTCATCAAGCTTCTCACGGATCTTTCGCCCGAGCCCAAGACGCTCATCATTGGCAAGGACTTCGACGAAAATACCCGCCTATCCGCGCGGAACGTGCAGCCTGCAGTGCTGGCCGCCGCGGTGGACGTGAATGCCGAACATTTGCTCGGCTTCAAGAAAATCATCCTGACGAACGACGCACTCGCGCAACTCGCAGAACGCATCAACAAATGAACGAGCACTACGACATTATTCAAAACGTTCACCTTACCGAGAAGAGCAGCATCCTTTCTGAGAAGGGCAACCAGTACGTGTTCCGCGTGCAGCCCACGGCCAACAAGGTGCAGATCCGCCAAGCGATCGAGAAGCTTTTCAAGAAGAAGGTCATTCGTGTGAACACCCTCAATTGCTTCGGCAAAGCCAAGCGTGGCCGCACGCAGCACCCCGGTCGCACGAGCGATTGGAAGAAGGCCATCGTCACCCTCGCCCCCGGCGACAAAATCGAACTCGCCTAACCTAATATGGGACTCAAAACTTTCCGCCCGCTCACGCCGACCAACCGC
>JANXZI010000513.1 GCA_025355595.1 Spartobacteria bacterium | reverse complement strand
ATCACTTTCCGCAGGGCAGGCTTGTCGCCGCTTTCCATTCACGCCAGCATTCACCCGCATGAAAACATTCCTCCTCGCCTCCCTCACGCTTGCCGCCTCCGCAATCGCTGCCGACAAGATCAAAGTCCTCATCGTGGACGGCCAGAACAACCACCAGTGGAAGATGACCACGCCGGTGCTGAAGCAGATTCTCGAGGAGCCGGGCATCTTCAGTGTGGATGTGTCCACCTCGCCGGAAAAAGGGAAGGGGATCGAATCGTGGCAGCCGAAATTTTCCGAATACGCCGTCGTCGTCTCGAACTTCAACGGCGAGCCGTGGAGCGCGGCGACGAAGGACGCGTTCGAGAAATTCGTGGCCGGCGGCGGCGGTTTCGTGGCCGTGCATGCGGCGGACAATTCATTCCCCGAATGGCCCGCCTACAACGAAATGATCGGCGTCGGCGGCTGGGGCGGACGGAATGAAAAGAGCGGCCCGTATCTGCGTCTGCGCGACGGAAAATGGACCTTCGACACGACGCCCGGATCCGGCGGCAGCCACGGCAAGCAGCACGAGTTCAACCTGAATAGCGGCGCGCCGGAACATCCGATCATGCAAGGATTGCCCGAGGTATTCAGGCACCGGCAGGACGAACTCTACAACCGACTCCGCGGCCCCGCGAAGAACGTCACCATCCTTGCAAGCGCGTTTTCGCCGAAGGAAATGGGCGGCAGCGGGGAGTTGGAGCCGATGTTGATGGCGATCCCGTTCGGAAAAGGGCGCGTCTTTCACGATGCGCTTGGTCACGGCGCGGAGGCGGTGCATTGCGTGGCATTCGCCGTCACGCTCCAGCGCGGCACGGAGTGGGCGGCGACTGGAAAAGTGACGCAAAAAGTCCCCGCGGATTTCCCCGACGACCAGGAGAGCAAGGCGCGGCCGTAGCGCGCTGACACGCTTGCGGTGATTGAGCGGTTTCATCGCTGCGAGGCTGTGACTGGTGAATAGTGACTGGACCTCGCGGTTTCCCGCGAAACTTTCCTGAGCAGAACACCAGTCACTTCTCACCACTCACCAGTCACAATCCTACCGCCGCCTTTCCCGCACGCGTGCCGGTGGCGAAGCACCCTTGCATCAGGAAGCCGCCCGTCGGCGCTTCCCAGTCCATCATCTCTCCTGCGCAGAAAACACCGGGGATTTTTTTTAGCATCAGGTTCTCGTCGATCTCGTCCCAGCACACGCCGCCCGCGGTGGAGATCGCCTCGGCGAGCGGGCGCGGTGCGAGCAGCGGGATGCGGCAGTCCTTCGCGGCGAGCGCGAGCTTTTCCGCGGAGTCGAACGGGCCGTGAAATTGTTCCAGCATCGCGCACGCGGCGTCGGTGAGCTTCCATCGCACGCGCGACTCGCGGATGAAATCGCGCCGCACGGATTCCAGCTTCCGCATAAGCTGCGCGACGGAAAATGTCGGCTTGAAATCAATGCGAATCTCCGGCGCCGCCATCGCGCGCAGTGTGCGCCCGAGCTGGTAGATGAGCGTGCCCTGGAGGCCGTAGCGCACCGGCATCAGTTCGCCGATGGCAAGCGCACCACCGGCCCGCACGTGGAGATTGTGCAGCGGCTGTGCCTCGACGCGCGCGCGCGTTTCGGGCGTCCACGCGACTTCCCAGCCGCAGTTTGCCGACTGGAGTTCATGCACCGCGACGCCGAGCGATTGCAGGGTGCGGACCCACCCGCCATCCGATCCCGTCTCCGGCCACGAGCCGCCGCCGAGCGCGAGCACAACGGCGTCGTGCGTGCGCGGCGTCGGATCATCTGCAAAGTGCAGCGTCAGCGGAATGCCCGGAATCAGTCCGCACCAGCGATGGGTCATGGCAAACTTCACCCCGAGCGTGCGCAGCCGCGCGACCCATCGGCGCAGCAGCGGCGCGGCCTTCTTCATCGTCGGAAAAACTTTGCCACCCGATGTCGCGAACGTCTCCACACCGAGGCCCGCCGCCCACGCGCGCATGGCAGCGCCGTCGAACTCCGCCAGGCACTCGCGCCAGAAATGCTCCGGCATTTCCGTGCCCGAGTACACGCCCGCGAACGCCTCGCGCTCCGCAGTGTTTGTCAGGTTCAGTCCGCTCTTTCCGGCGACAAGAAATTTCCTGCCGACCGACCGCTTCGCATCGTAGAGCGTCACCGCCGCACCCGCTTCCGCCGCCACCTCAGCAGCGCGCAATCCCGCACACCCTCCGCCGATCACGGCGATGTCTTTTGGTGCGCTCAAGTTCGACAACTCGCCGTGTCAGAGCAGGTGGCCCATCTTGAGCCGCTTTGTTTCAAGATACTTCGCATTATGCCGGTTCGGCGTGGATTTCAGCGGGACGACCTCGGTGATTTTCAATCCGTACCCCTCGAGCCCGATCACCTTCTTCGGGTTGTTCGTCATGAAGCGCATCTTGCGGACGCCGAGGTCGTGGAGAATTTGCGCGCCGACGCCGTAGTCTCGCAGCTCGGGTGCAAAGCCGAGCTTCACGTTTGCCTCGACGGTATCGAGCCCGTCCTCCTGGAGCTTGTAGGCGTGGATTTTTGCCGGCAGGCCGATGCCGCGGCCCTCGTGCTGGCGCATGTAGAGCAGCACGCCGTTGCCCGCATTTTCGATCATCTGCATCGCGCGGTGGAGCTGCGTGCCGCAGTCGCAGCGGAGCGAGCCGAGCACGTCGCCGGTGAGGCATTCGCTGTGGACGCGCACGAGTGCCGGACGCTTCGCGGAGATCGCGCCCTTGACGAGCGCGAGGTGGTGCGCGCCATCCACGAGCGAGCGGTAAAGGTGCAGATCGAACTCGCCAAACTGCGTCGGCATCTTGATCACCTGCTCGCGCTCGATGAGCCGTTCGCTGCGCCGGCGGTAGGCGATGAGATCGCTGATGCTGCAAAGTTTCAGCCTGTGCTTTTTCTTGAAGACGAGCAGCTCCGGCAGCCGGGCCATCGAGCCGTCGGCATTC
>JANXZI010000492.1 GCA_025355595.1 Spartobacteria bacterium | reverse complement strand
TGCGCCGCATTGAGAAAGCCCGCGGACGCGCGGATATGTTCGCCTTGATCGAGATTCAGCAGTGCGGTCTGGAGGGCGATTTCGCCGCGCAATTTGTCCGACTGGGCCGTGCGCGATGCGGCGTCGAGTTCCTTCTCGGCGTCGTCGAGGTGCCCCTGCTTCTGTGCGATCTCCGCGAGCATGGCGTGTGCGTACGGCGCGAGGTTGTGCTCGGGAAAACGCGCGGTGAATTTTTTCAGCGCGGCTTCCGCGGCGTCCACCCGTGCCGCTCGGATGTGGATGCGCCCGAGGAAAAATTGCGCCTGCGCCGCAGCCCCCGGCGCGAGCTCCGCGGCCATGCGTGTGAGCGGGCCCTCGTCCGTGCTGCGGTCGGCCGCGTAGATCTCGTCGAGCCTGTGAAAGACTGTCGCGATCTGCGGGCTCGCGGGATTCTGCCGGATGAATCCCTCCAGCACTTTCTCCGCGATCTCCGGCCCGCCTGTGGCGAGCCGTGCATCGGCCTCGGCAAGTGCCGCGGCGGTGCGGAGATTCTGCGAGACGCCCGCGGGCGGCGTGGCATCCGGCGCGGGAATGAATGGTGCGAGATCGGCGAGTGCAGCGAGCGGCTTCTTTTCCGAAAAGTGAATGCGGGCCTGAAGGTAGCGCCGCCAGTTTTCATCCGCGGGGGATGCCTCCGCCGTGTCGAGCAGTTTGCGCGCTTCGGCGATGCCGCCGAGCTCCACGAGCAGCGAGGCGAGCCGCAGCCGCAGCGCGGGCGGCGCGTTTTTGGAAAGCGCGACTGGCCTCAGGAGATCCGCGGCTTCCTGCGTGCGACCGAGCGATTGGAGGCACTCGACCTTGCCGGTGAGCGCCGCGGTCTGATCCTTGCCGGACGTGGCGAGCGTTTCGAATTGCGCGAGCGCCTCTGCCCAGCGTCCGAGCGCGACCAGCGAGAGCGCGCGCAGGCGCATGATGCGTGCGTCGTCGCCGGGTGTAATTTGCGCGAGCGTCTCCAGCGCATCCCCGGCGCGATTGGTGCTGAGTTGCGCTTCGGCGAGCAGTGCAAGCGCAGTTGGTCGCTCCTGACCGCCGATTGGCAGCTTCGCGAGAGCCTGGCGCAATTTCTCAATCGCGACCTCGGGGATTTCCGCAGCGATCGCCTCGCGCGCCTCGGTAACGAGGGGCGCTTGCGCGAATGACGAATGACGAATGACGAATGACGAAATCAGAGCAAGCGCCGACAGCACGCCTTTCAAAATTCGGGTTGGTTTGTTGCTCATCATTCTCAGCTTTCGTCATTCGTCATTCGTCATTCGTCATTTTGAAAGCATCGATCCATTTTCCAACATCCGCCGCAGATACCTCCCCGTGTGGCTTTGCTCGACTTTTGCGACCTGCTCCGGCGTGCCTTCCGCGAGGAGCCGCCCGCCGCCGCTGCCGCCCTCGGGGCCGAGATCGAGGATCCAGTCGGCGCATTTGATGACCTCCAGGCTGTGCTCGATGATGATGAGCGTGTTGCCCGCGTCGCGCAGTTTCATGAGCACTTCGAGCAGCTTGTGGATGTCCGCGAAATGCAGGCCGGTCGTCGGCTCGTCGAGGATGTAAACGGTGCGGCCCGTCGCCTTCTTCGCGAGTTCGCCGGCGAGCTTGATGCGCTGCGCCTCGCCGCCGCTGAGTGTCGTCGCGCTCTGGCCGAGGTGCAGGTAGCCGAGGCCCACGTCGTCGAGCGCGAGCAGCTTGTCGGAGACGCCGGGGATGTTGCGGAAAAAACGCACGGCCTCGTCCACGGTCATGTCGAGAATGTCGGCGATATTTTTCCCCTTGTAGGTGATCTCGAGTGTCTCGCGATTGTAGCGCCGCCCGCGACAGACTTCGCATTCCACATACACGTCGGCGAGGAAGTGCATCTCGATCTTCTTCACCCCGTCGCCCTCGCACGCCTCGCAGCGCCCGCCTTTTACGTTGAACGAAAATCGCCCACTCTCGTACCCGCGCACGCGAGCCGCAGGCAGTCCGGAAAAAAGATCGCGGATGCCGCCGAATGCGCCGGTGTAGGTCACGGGGTTGCTCCGCGGCGTCCGGCCGATCGGTGTCTGATCGATCACGATCGCCTTGTCCACTTGGTCGAGCCCGAGGATCGCGCGGTGGCGTCCGGGCTTGTCTTTCGCCCGGTAAAAATGGCGGAACAGCGCGCGGCGCAGGATGTCGTCCACGAGCGTGCTTTTCCCGCTGCCGCTCACGCCGGTGACGCACGTCACGCAGCCGAGCGGAAAATGCGCGGTGACGTCCTGCAGATTGTTTTCACTCGCGCCGACGATGCTCAGCCAGCCGGGGGCGGAGGCATGGTGACTGGTGACGGGTGACGGGTGACGGGTGCGCGGCTGTGTGCGCTTTTTTGGCACCGGGATTTTCGCGGTCCCCGCGAGATACTGGCCGGTGAGTGATGCGGGGTTTGCGGCGATTTCGTCGGGCGTGCCTTGCGCGATGAGGTGACCGCCGCGCGTGCCTGCGCCGGGGCCAAGGTCGAGGACATGATCGGCGGCGCGGATCGTGTCCTCGTCGTGTTCGACGACGATGACGGTGTTGCCGAGGTCACGCAGTCTGCGGAGCGTGCCGATGAGCCGGTCGTTGTCGCGCTGGTGCAGGCCGATGCTCGGCTCATCGAGCACGTAGAGGCAACCGGCGAGGCCGCTGCCGATCTGCGTCGCGAGGCGGATGCGCTGAGCCTCGCCGCCGCTGAGCGTGCCGCTCTCGCGGTCGAGCGAGAGG
>JANXZI010000453.1 GCA_025355595.1 Spartobacteria bacterium | reverse complement strand
GTCGGTCATCGATCGGCTCGGGATGTCGATGGGCAACCGATTCTACTTTTACGAGTGGCAGAACGAGCCGCCGATTTCTGAGGACGAAATCAAGGTGTCCTCCGCGAACAATCACGTCATCGCGGCAAACGACGACGTGCGAAAAATAATCAGCAGCCTCCGAGTGGGGCAGATCGTGACGATGGAAGGCTGGCTCGTGAATGCGGAGGGCCCCGACGGACGCTCGTGGCATTCCTCGCTCACTCGCAACGACACGGGCAACGGTGCGTGCGAGCTTTTCTACGTCGAGAGTGCGCGGGCGGTGAACGAACTCGCGGACGAGATGTAGCCGCGCTTGTGAAAGCGCGGGCACGCTCCGGCTTTCAAGGCGGAGCGACCAGCCCGCGCTTTGACAAGCGCGGCTACGGGTTACTTTTTTAGCGCGGCCTCGATGTCGGCGGCGACCTTGGCGGCGAGGCCGGCACTGCCTTCGCTCGTGAAATGCACGTTCTGCGGGCGCTGCCACTCGGCGAGCTTGGGCTGGCAGAGCGCGTGCAGATCGTCGGTCGGGATGCCCTCGTCCTTCATCACGCGCGCGGCGGCCTCGTTGTATTTCAGCTCGTCATTTGCGATGCGGCCGCCGGAGCCTGCGGGCACGGGCGTCGTCGTGGCCCAGATCAATTTCGCACCGGTGGCCTTCAGCCGCTTCACGAGTTCGCGCAGATTTTTTTCGTATTCGTCAAGCGTGGAGACGACCGGGCCGGCGTTGTCGAGCTTGGCGTCCTTCCAGTGCTTCAGATCGTGCAGCCCCCAGTTGAAATGGATCACGTCCCATTTCCCCGCGCCGAGCCATGCGCCGAGTTTTTCGATGCCGTCCTTGGTCGAGCCCGCGTTTGCCTGGATGCGGTGCAGGTTCGCCTTGCCCTTCAGCAGATCGCGCACGGGCAAGGTGTAGCCCATTGAGATGCTGTCGCCGATGAGCAGCACGCGCGGGAGGCCGGGCTCGTCGGTGATCTTTGCCAGCGAGGCGTCGGGCTTGCGCACGGGGCGCGGCGGCTGCTGCGCGTTTGCGAAAGTGAGGAGGCTGAGGAGAACAAGGAGGATTTTTCTCATGGGGTGTGCGGAGCCACCCAAGACCCGAAGCGCGCCTGAAGCAAGACCAGCACGCCGACGAGCGTCGCGAGCGCGAGGCTGTGCCAGAACACCGCGCGCAGGATCGTGCCCGCGTCCGGTGCGTCCTTTGCGCCGCCGATCGCGGTCTGCGCGACGACGATGCTCTGCGCGTCAATCATCTTGCCCATCACGCCGCCGGAGCTGTTCGCGCCGGCGGTAAGGATGGGGTTGAGGTGCAGTGCTTCCGCGGTCACGCGCTGGAGATTGCCGAAGAGCACATTCGACGAAGTGTCGCTGCCCGTGAGCGCGACGCCGAGCCAGCCGAGCAGCGGCGAGAAAAACGGGAACCACGATCCCGTCATCGCGAAGGCGAGACCCATCGTCGTGTCCGAGCCGCAGTATCGCGTGGTGAAGCCGAGCGCGAGCATGAGCGCGATGGTGAGCAGCGACACGCGGACGCGCCACACGCAGCGTCCGTAGAGCCGCGCGAGCTGCGCGGGCCTCATGCCGAGGAGGAGGCCGGAGAGCATTCCCGCGAGCAGCAGCGCGGTGCCGGTGGCCGAGAGGTAGTTGAAAGTGAACGCCGCTTTTTCCCTTTCCGGCTCGGCGACGACGGGCGGCATTTTTTGCACAGCGAGATGCAGCTTCGGAACCGGGATGATCGGCGCCTGCCATGTGCTCACGGCCTTGCTCGTCGGCGCGTAGCCGTTGAGCAGAGATTTCGCCCAAGGTGTCGTCCAAAGTCCGACCAGGATCGAAAGCGAAACCCACGGCAACCAGGCGCGAAACGAGGATGCGGAATGTTGGGCGGTGGGCGTTGATTCTTGCTCGTCGCCCGCCGCCACCGGGTTCCAAAACCGCAGTAGCACAATCATCGAAATCATCGCGACGAGTCCCGCGGCGATATCCACGAGCGCGGGGCCGTGGTAGGTCGAGACGAGAAATTGCACCCCTCCAAAACTCACGCCGCACACGAGGCACGCGGGCCACACTTCGATCATCCCGCGCCAGCCGACCTGCGCCGCGACGAGCCAGAACGGGATGATGAGCGAGAAAATAGTGAGATGAAATCCGACCATCGCGCTGAGCGCATTCACGTCGAGCCCCGTTACCGTGGCCAGCGTGGTGAGCGGGATGCCGAGCGAGCCGAACGCGACCGGTGCGGTGTTGCCGATCAGCGCGAGCTTCGCGGCTTCGAGCGGCTTGAAGCCGAGGCCGATCAGCATCGCGCCGGTGATCGCGACCGGTGCGCCGAAGCCCGCACAGCCTTCGATGAATGCGCCGAAGCAAAACGCGATCAGCAGCGCCTGGATGCGACGATCGCCCGCCAGCCCGGCAATCTGTCTTTTCAAAATATCGAAGCCGCCCGTCTCGACCGAGAGCTGATAGATGAAGATCGCGTTCAGCACGATCCAGCCGATCGGAAACAGCCCGAACACCGCCCCATAGCCCGCGGCGGAAAGCGCGAGGGACGCTGGCATTCCAAAAACCGCCATCGCGATGCCGAGCGCCACGGCCAGTCCCGCGAGCGCCGCGAGATGCGCGCGCACATGCCACACTGCAAGCAGCGCGAGCAGCAGCACGACGGGGACCGCCGCCGCGAGCGATGAAAATAGGACCGAGTGCAGCGGATCGTAGTTCTGGGGCCAGGGCATGGGGAATGACGAATGCCGGATGACCGATGACGAACGCAAGCCGGGCGTGGCGCGAATGACGCGGAAGGCCGGCAGCGTCGCCGATTTTTCTACGCCTCGGCGGGAAGGACCGCGGCTTCTCGCCGGACGCCACGCTACTTGAGCGTCTGTAGATATTTCACCGTCACCGGGATTTGCATCTCCGCATCCGGATGCTCGTCCTCAATGAAATAGTGTTTCACGCCCGCCTTCGACGCAGCGGCGAGCACCGCGGGCCACGGCACCTGGCCAGTGCCGAGCGCGACGCTCTCCTCGTTCGGCGCATGGCCGGTGTAAACTCCGGTGCGCGCGCCTTTCTGGATGTCCTTCAAGTGCATGAGCTGCCAGCGTCCGGGATACTTGTTGAGGAATTTCACCGGGTCCGCGCCGGGATGCACGACCCAGAAGACGTCCATCTCGAACGCGACGAATTTCGGATTCGTGCGCTCCATCAGCACGTCGAGGAACGTCTTTTCCGAGCCCTCGGCGATGGGCCGGAATTCGTAGCCGTGATTGTGATACGCAAACGTGATGCCCTCCTTCGCGAACGCCTCGCCCCACGCATTGAAATCCGTCGCAGCCTTCTCCGCGTTCTCCATGCCGAACATCGCGGGCGTGTGCGGAATCCACGGGCACGCGGCGAACTTCAGGCCGAGCGCCTTGGCGTCGGCCACACACTTCGCGAGGTCCTTGCCCAGCGCGCCATATTGAAAGTGCATGCTGATCGGCTTCAGCCCGCGCGCGGTGAGTTCCTTCAGCAGCGCATCCGGCGTCATGTCATACGTCCCGGCAAGTTCGACTTCCCGGATGCCGAATCCCTTCACCTTGTCGAGCGTGCCGGGCACGTCTTTCTTGAACGCATCGCGCAGTGAGTAGAGTTGGAGGCCGGTCTCGCCGGAAAAATCCCCGGCAAATGTGGACGAGGCGAGAGCGAGAAATGAGAGGAGGATTTTGCGCATGACGCGAGGATGAGCGAAGCGCGCGGCGCGGCAAGCGCTTGATTTGGAAAGCCGGGTGCGCGGCGCTCGGTCGCTCCGTAGCCGCGCTCGTGAGGGCGCGGGCACGCTTCCGCTGCTCGGTGAACTCGGAACCCCGTCATCAAGAGCAGCCCGCGCTTTGACAAGCGCAGCTACCTCACGCATCCACCCTCAGCACACCGTCGCTCAGGATTTTTGCGCGCAGACCGCCGTGACCTTTCAGCGCCTCCTCCGCGCCCTCGGCAAACACAGCGTTCATCCAGTGGCACGGCGCACTCTCCTGCGTGCCGACGAAACGCACTCCCTGCACCTCAAATTCCTTTCCGATCAGCGCATTCAGATCCACGCCCTCGGTGATGATGTTGCGCCTCAGCACTCCCACCGATTTGTCCCGAATGGCGAACTGCGCGCACAGCCGCTCAAAAACCTCCGATGAGAAGAACGTGACCTGCCCCTTGTAGTCATCCTTGAAATCGAGGTAGCGGTCGCCCTCGATGCCGCGCCCGGTGAGGCAGCGCGCCTCGGGCACATCGAGCGTCGGGCTCTCGCCCGGCGGCTTGCCGTTGTGTCCGACGAAGTTGTGCTCGGGGCTGATGAAGATGTGGCGGATGCGCATGGCGAGAGCTTGCGTCGGCACACGCACGCGCTCAAACGGAATCCATGTCACACGCCGCGGTGCTGCTCGCCGGTGGGAAGTCGTCGCGCATGGGCCGCGACAAATCCGCGCTGCCCGTGAACGGCGAACCGCTCTGGCAGCATCAGCTCGCCGTCCTGCGCGCGACGAATCCCGCGGAACTTTTCATCTCGGGAAAAAGCGACGGCCCGTATGCGGATTGCGGAGTGGAAATCCTCGCCGACGAAATCCCCGACTGCGGCCCGCTCGGCGGCATCGCCACCGCGCTGCGCTGCTGCACTTGCGACCGCCTTCTCGTCCTCGCCGTGGACATGCCTGCGATGACCGCGGATTTCCTGCGCACGCTGCTCGAAGAATCGCAGCGCACCACAAAGGGCGTCATCCCCACCGTAGCCGCGCTCGTGAGAGCGCGGGCTGATCG
>JANXZI010000406.1 GCA_025355595.1 Spartobacteria bacterium | reverse complement strand
AAGTTATAACGGTTATCCACCGAACTGCGGAAGAAGGATTCTCGACAGGCCTTTCACGCGCACCGAGCAACGCCGATTCCACAAAACACTGCCTTGGTGATTTCGCTCGCGTGATGCGGGGTATTGCAACCGGTCAGAATGATTTCTTCTTTATGACCGCGAAGCGGGCTGAAGAACTCGAAATACCCAAGAGGTATTTTGTTCCTGCTGTCGGTCGGATGCGCGACGTGCAGACAGAGCCGTTCACCGAGCATGATCTTCACGAGCTAGAAGCTGGAAAGCGTCCCACACTTCTTCTTTCCCTCGGAGATGAGTCCCGAGAAAAACTCCCGCCCGCGCTTCAACGGTATCTCGAGATAGGAGAGGCCGCCGACATTCCAGCATGCACGCTCATAGCAACACGCAAGCCTTGGTATCGAATGGAGCGGAGGACACCGCCGCCATTCTTTTTTGCTTACCTCGGTCGCCGGGCAGTTCGCTTCATTCGGAACCAGACCGAGGCTGTGCCACTGACCTGCTTGCTCTGCATCTACCCATTTGATTCCAGTCAGGAAAATCTAGAACGTTTATGGCGGGTGCTTTCCGACCCGCGAACATTGGCAAATCTCAGGCTAGTTGGAAAATCCTACGGCGATGGTGCGCTAAAGGTAGAACCCCGCTCACTCCAGCAATTACAGTTGCCCGACGATGTCCTTTTCGATGCTGGATTACTTCATCACGCAAGACCAAAGCAGGCCGAACTTCAATTATGACCGGTGTTTGAGAAGCTTGGCTCGCTGGATGCACGGCGGCAAACTTGGCGACCATCGCACGGGCGAGGCCGGTCACCGCAGCCGGAGCCGACTGGCTTTTTTTCTCTCCGCAAGAGGAAGGAGGAGACATCAAGCATTATCTGCGTGGGCTGCGAGCAGCGGGTGCCGCTCTGGGATGAGATGGAGCAGTGCTTCGCCAGCCCGGAGATTGCCACCACGGTCATCGAGGGAAGTGGGCGGCTTACTTCGTTTCAGCAGCGGGTGCGCGACATGCAGGAGGAGTCCGCCATCGAGCTGAGCAACCAGAGCAAGGAACGCGCGCTGGTGGGCGAGGTCATTTGATGATCCCTGCCGGTTGCACCCTTCGGGCACGTCGCTTCGCTCCTGTCCATCTCGCTCCGCTCGGTTCCACCGGGGCGCTAGCGGACCAGATCAGCCGGGAGTTCAATGTGAGCGACCAGGGCATCGACATGGAGATCGAGTTCACCGACGACGCGCACGCGGCCACGGGCGCGAAGCTCTACCTGCAGCTCATGTCGGGCGATTCCTACACGCGCAAACGGAGGAGCGACGGTGCGGAGATCTTCACGCTCAAGAAGCAGCGCCACGCGGAATTCTGGATGGCGCAGGCGTTCCCGGTGCTGCTGGTGATCCGCAATTCCGAGGGCGAAGTCCGCTGGATGGAAGGGCGCGACTGGCTGAAGCGCGCGAGCGACAATGGGAAGAAGCCGGTGAAGCAGACCGCCTTCGAGGGCGAGCGGTTCGATGTGATGAGCGTGCGGCGGTGGAGGGAAAGAATGCTGGGCGGGAAGTAGCCGCCGACGGAAAAAGGCGGGCACTTTGAAACGCGGAAGCGGATCGCGGAGCGTGAAAACAAAATCGGCCCGCCTCCTCACGTCGGCGGCTACTTTGGAGTCTTGCCGCGATGCTTGCCAGCGCGCCGCGCGCCGCCTATCGAAGCGCCCCGCATGTTTTTCCTCACGCCGAAATATCTCAAGCAGGGCCGCCTTTACATCAAGGAGGCGGAGAAGCGCCTGTCCTACAATCGCGACCGCTGGACGCCGGAAGTGATCTCAACTTTCGAGGGCGAAATCGAGCGGCTCACCGATGCCGTGAAGAGCCGCGACAGGGTTGCCGCGGAAATCAGCGAGAAGTCGCTCGACAAGCTCTGCGGCCAGCATTGCCCGCTCGGGCCGAATGCGGGCATTGCGGAAAATGTAGAGGTCGTCCTCGTGGCGATCATCGTCGCGCTCGGCATCCGCACGTATTTTCTCCAGCCGTTCACGATTCCCACGTCCTCGATGTCTCCGACGCTCAAGGGCATCACCGGCAGGGCCACGACCGAGGAGCCGCCGAACTTTTTGATCCGCGCGTACCAGACGGCTGCGTATGGCCGATCCTGGTACAACGTCGTCGCCGAGACGGACGAGACCGTAACCGATGTGAGCGAGGAAAAGCGCGGGGGCTGGCGGAAATTTTTCACCTATACGCAGGTGAAGACGAGCGCGGGGAACACCTACTGGGTTGACGAAAGCGTGCGGCCCGTGAGCGACACGTTCGGCATCCAGCCGGGGCGTTCCTACAAAAAGGGCGATCCCATCGCGCGCGGCTACATTGACACGGGCGACCATGTCTTTGTGGACAAGTTCAGCTACCACTTCCGCAAGCCTTCGCGCGGCGAGGTGTTCGTGTTCCTCACGCAGCACATTGACATTCCGAACTACGGCATCTCCGGCCCGCCGCCGATGAAGCCCTCGCAGTTTTACATCAAGCGTCTCGGCGGACTTCCGGGTGATGAGCTGCGCATCGCGGCGCCGGAACTTTTCCACAACGGCCACCGCGCGGAGGAGCCGGGCTTCGCCCGCGTGATGACGGGTCACGGCGAAAATATCCGCGACGGGGACGTGTATCACGGCTACTCGAACACCATCGGGCGCAGCTTCGATGCGTATGGTTTGCATTCGCCAGACGCGACGTTCCGCATCCCGGAGCGGAATTACTTCGCGCTCGGCGATAACAGCTACAACAGCTCCGACAGCCGCGCATGGGGCACCGTCCCAGAGAAAAATCTCATGGGCCCGGGCTTCTTCGTTTACTGGCCGTTCCTGCGCGACCGCGAGTCGCACTTCGGCCTCATAAAGTAGGCGGGGTTTTCCAACCCCGCGCGGAGGTTGGGCGAAGGCGGCGGGATGGTGCGGAGCAATAACTTCCCGGAAATCCGCACGCCGTTCCCACCACCTGGCTGCGCTCGCCCGCGCGAGATTGAAAATCTCGCCTACATTGCCCCCGCGCGCTCCCTCTTACCATCTTTCGAAAATGATCGGACAGACGGCCACGGTGGCGCTACGCGTCTCTTTGTCAGATTATTTCCGAAAGATGTTATCACAGCAGCGCGAGCGCGGTGTCGAGTTCCGCCTCCGTGTTGTAAAAGTGCGGGCTGAAGCGCAGGTAGTCGCGGCCTTCGCGATCATAGCGGAGTGAGGACACGATGCCCGCCTGTTCGAGCTTCGCGTGCAACTCCGTCATGCTCCGCTTTTCATGGCGGAATGTCGTGATGCCGCTCGCGCTCACGCCGGCGGTCGGGCTGTGGAGCTCGTAGCCGCGCGCGCCGAGTCCCTCGGCGAGATGCGCGGTGAGTTCGAGGATCCGCGCCGCGATCGTCGCCGTGCCGTGGCGCAGAAACATCCCGATGGCCGCCTGCATCCCGTAGATGCCGGCGATGTTTAGCACGCCTGGCTCGTAGCGCTGCGCGGTGGGCACGAAGCGCACCTCGTCCTGCGCCTGGAAATTTGGCGAATGCACATTCCACGCGCCGAGCAGCGTCGGGCGGCAGAGGTCGAAATGCTTGCGCTTCACGTACACGATGCCGATGGCGACCGGGCCGAGCATCCATTTGTGCGCGTCGGCGCTCAGGAAATCCACATGCTCGACGCTCAGCGGAAACGCGCCGAGCGTCTGGATGGCATCGAGGGAAAAAAGCACGCCGCGCGAGTGCAGCAGGCGGCCGATGGCATCCACATCAATGCGGTAGCCGGAGAAAAAATGGCAGCTCGCGAGTGCGACGAGCTTTGTCTTCGGCGTGAGCGCGGCGGCGACTAGCTCGGGCGTGATCTCGCCGGGCGCCGCGGGCTGGAGGAGCTTCACGTTCACCCCGCGCCGTCGCAGATCGATCCACGGGTACACATTCGCCGGGTAGTCGCCGCCGTAGCAGATCACCTCGTCGCCCGGCTGCCACGGGATGCCGTTTGCGAAAAGGCTCAGGCCAAGCGAGGTCGGGCCGAGCAGCGCGATCTCATCCGCGTCCGCGCCGATGAATTCCGCGCAGAGCCGCCGCGCATTTTTGATGTCGCGCAACACGTCGCCAAATTCCTGCGGTGTCTCGCACGACTGGCGGAGGTGCGCGCACATCGCATCCGCCACGCACGCAGGCAGCGCGGTGACGGCGGCGTGCCCGAGGAAAATCTTCGATTTACAGACGGGAAAAAGCCTCTGCCGCTCGGACTCGTCGGCGAAAAGATTCGGCATGTCGTGCGTTCAGTTCGCCGGGGCGGGCACGGCACCGGCCGGCGGCGGCGGGAGTTTTGCGAGCACCTCTGGCGGCACGAATTGCGTCTCGACGGTGAACTCTTGCTCCATCTTCAGCACCTTTCCGTCGGGCGCGCTGAATGTCGTCGTGCTTGTGCTGAAGTTTGGCTCGACCATTTTCGGCGGCGGCGTGTGGGGCTTGCGGATCTGATCCACGATCACCAGCACGCAGATGTGCGCGACGAACACGCCGAAGATCACGCAGATCCAGAGCTTCGCATTCATCACTTCTTGCCGGCCTTCGCGCCGGCCTCGATGAGCTTCCAGAAGCCGTCCTTCGCGCTGAGCTGCTCGTCCTCGGCGGAGGAGAGCTTTGAGCGGAAAAGAAAATCCTGGAGTGTGTTCTTGTGCAGCACGCGATGGACGGTGATGCCCTCGGGCCGGCGCTCGAAATAGATGCGGTGTTCGCGCGCACGGTAGCGGTGCAGCGTCTTGCCGTTGCGTTCGAGCCGGCCGAATTTTTCCGGGTCGAGATCGTCGAGATTTTCCGGCAGTCCCGAAAACTCCGTGAGCAGATCGAGCTGAAGTTCCTTCGGCAGTGCGGCCATTTCCGCGGCGCTCATTTCGTTGAAGATGATCTGGTACATCGGCCTTGGAATACCTACGCGGGTTCCGTCATTTTGGAAGAACAAGGTGGCCTGCATCGGAATTCTTGCCCAACACGAGGTCATCCTGAGCGCAGCGTCGGCTTGGCAAAGTGGTGGGCCGGCGCGAGTGAAGGATCCCGTGGAATGGAATGCTCACGCCCGGACACCTACTTCCTCACACGGCATGCTTCGACTTCGTTTCGTCCGCCGCCTGCGCCCGCGACAGAACCCCGCTCAGCATGACCTGATTTTTGATTCCGGCTCGAAATCGAGTCGTTACAGCTCAGAAGCGTCGCCATCCCGGTGCAGTCGCGCGACGCGCGGGCCGATGCCGGTGAAAATGTCCCACACGATCGTGCCCGCGAGCGAGGCAACCTCGCGTGCCGGAATCGTCTCACCGCCCTGCGCGCCGATGAGCACGGCCTCATCGCCGGGCGCGGCATTCACGCCGGTCACGTCGGCCATGATCTGATCCATCGTCACACGCCCGAGGATCGCGCAGCGCTTTCCGCCGATGAGCACCGCGGCATTTTTTCCCGAGACCTGCCGCGGGTAGCCGTCGGCGTACCCGGTCGCGAGCGTCGCGACGCGCATCGGCGAGGGCGTGATGAAAGTGCGCCCGTAGCTCACACCGCGACCTTTTCCAAAATCGCGCACGAGCACCACGCGCGTCTTCCACGTCAGCGCGGGCGCGAGCTGCGGCTGGAATTCCGGCAGCGGCGATTCGCCGTAGAGCGCGAGTCCGGGCCGTGCGAGCGCTCCGGCGAGATCCGGGAATGCGATCAGTCCCGCGCTGTTCTCCACATGCACGAGTGCGTCGCGCAGGCCGAGTTCGCGGAGCTGCGCGACGAGCGTGTGGAATCGCGTGAGCTGCTCGCGGGTGAAGGTAGCCTCCTCATCCGCGACCGGGAGGTGCGAGGCGATGCCGGTGATTTCGATGGCCGGCAGCGCCGTGAGTTTCCGCGCGAGTTGCACAGCATCATCCTGCCACACGCCGAGGCGGCCCATGCCCGTGTCCATGGCGAGATGGACTTTCACCCGTGTGCCGCCCGCGTGTGCGGCGTAGTGCGCGGCCTCATCGAAATTCGACACGACCGGGATGAATCCCCGGCGGACGATCGCGGCGTGCTCGGCGGGCAGCGTGCCGCTGAGCAATGCGATCGGTGTGTGCCGCGCGTGCGGAGAAATTTCCTCCGCCTCGCGCAGATTCGCGACGCCAAACATCGCGACCTTTCCCGCGAGCGCATCCACCACGGCGACCGCACCGTGGCCGTAGGCGTTCGCCTTCACGACCGCCATGATTTTGACTGCGGGCCCGGCGATGACGGAGAGCGTGGCGAGGTTGCGCCGGATCGCGGCAAGATCCACCTCGACCCAGCTCCGCAGCGTCGCAGGGGCCTCATCCGTGGCGGACATGGAAGACAGACTCGACAAGCGCCAAACGTAGAACACTATTTCCGGTTCATTGCCAACCAAACCCATGCGCAAACTTTTCGCCACACTGCTCCTCACCTCGCTCGCTCTGCCACTTCACGCACAGCGCAGCGATGCGCCCTCGACGGGCGTGCCGCCGCGGCCCCTCGTTGTCACTGCGGAGAAGGCGGAAAAGCCCAGGACGGAAAAGGCCGGCGATTCGCGCTCGCTGCTGAGGCGAATGTTCGGCCCGCGCGCGACACCGACGCCCGTACCTGCGCCGACGCCCGCGCCTGTAGCGAAGAAGAATGTGAAGCCGAAGCCGAAGACTGGTCCTGCGGAGATGCCCGAGGAGGCCACTGCAAAAGTGACGCCGAAGCGCCCGGCGGGAACGATCCCGCCGCCGGTGCCTCCGCCGACGACCGCCGGCGTGAAGCCGAAGGCCGGCAAGACGCCGGTGAAAAAAGGCGGGCCGACTTCCACCGATCCCGCCGGGCTTGACGACGGGACGAAATTCAAGACAGCGAAGACCAAGGCCCTCGAAGATGCACACATCAAGGATCTCAAGAGCAAGGCCGACAGCGAGGTGAACGAGGCCGAGGCGCACAAGGCGCTCGTGAACTACAACCGCGCGCTCTTCCAAAAAATCCGCGAAATCGATCCGACCGTCAGCGAATACGTCGGCAAGGTGGAGCAATCCATGACGAAGCGGATTGGCGCGGAGACGGGCAAGCAGTAGCAGCGAGTTTCGGAGGGCGGCCGTCTTTTTCGAATCCTAATCTTAATCTTAATTTCACTCCTCTGAACGCGGCACGCCGGCGGGATTAAGATTAGGAATATGAGTAAGATTAAGCGGGGGAGTTCGCATGACCGCCATTCGGCATCTCTATTTCCACATCCCGTTCTGTCCGAAGCTGTGCCCGTATTGCAGCTTCTACGTCGAGGTCGGCGGGAAGAACAAGAATCGCGAGTTCCTTGATGCGCTGCTGCGCGAGGTGGAGCGGGCCGGGGGGAAAAATGAGCTGCGTCCTGAGACGATCTATTTCGGCGGCGGCACGCCGACTTCGCTGCGCACGGAACAGCTTGATTATCTCCTCGGCGGCCTGCGTGAGCGGCTCGATCTCACCGCGCTGCGCGAGTGGACCGTGGAGGCAAATCCCGCGACGGTGCGCGAGGAAAAGGCGCGACTGCTCCGCGACATGGGCGTCACGCGGGTAAGCCTCGGCGTGCAATCGTGGGACGACGCACTGCTGAGGACGCTGGGGCGCGTGCATTCCGCCGCACAGGCGGAGCGCACGTATGAGGTGCTGCGCGCGAGCGGCATCCCGGCGATCAATCTCGATCTGATGTTTGCCGTGCCGAGCCAGCGTCCGTCGCAGTGGCGCGCGACTTTGGAAAAAACGATCGCGCTGAAGCCGGATCACATTTCGAGCTACTGCCTCACCTACGAGGAGGACACCGCGTATTTCCAGAAGCTCGCGGGCGGCGATTTCCGGCAGGATGTGGAGCGCGACGCGCAGCTTTTCGAGGAGACGATGGACACGCTCACCGCGGGCGGCTTCGCGCAGTACGAGATCTCGAACTACGCGCGCGACGGGCGCGAGTCGCAGCACAACCGCGCATACTGGCTCGGTGCGGACTACCTCGGCTTCGGGCCGGGCGCATTCAGCACCGTCGGATTTTCACGCTGGGAAAATGTGCGCGACACCGCCGGCTACACGCGCGCGATGCTCGCCGGGGAAACCGTCACGGGTTTCACCGAACAGCTCGGTGCGGACACGCGCGCTGGAGAAATCGCCGCGTTCCGCATCCGCATGGCCGAGGGGATTCCTGTGAATGAAATCGCGCGCTGGAGCGGTGAGATCGCGGAATTTGAAAAGCACGGCCTCGTCGTGTGCAACGAAGGGGTTGTCCGCCTCACGCGCCGCGGAAAGCTCCTCGCCGACAGCGTGGCTGAGGCGCTCGTGAGCATTCCTTCGTAGCCGCCGACGGAAGGAGGCGGGCACGCTTCATACCCGCTTCAGCACGACGATGAGCGCGGTCACGGTGACCATGCTGAAGAGCGTGCTCCAGAACACTGCGCCAGTCGCATATTCCGTGTCGGCCTTGAACTCGTGCGCGATGAGCGCCGTGTTCACCGCGGTCGGGAATGCGGTGCTGAGGATCATCGTCCGCAGCAGTTCGCCCTCAAAACGGAACAGCAGCGCCATGCCCCAGCCGACGAGCGGGCCGACGAGCAGCCGCAGCGTGAGCGCCCAGCCCAGGCGCGGCAATGTCGCGCGCGCCGCGGTCTTGGAAAGCTGCACGCCGAGTGTGATGAGCGCCATCGCGACGAGGCCGTCGTGGAAATATCTCAACGGCATCCACAGCCAGCGCATCGATGGGAGGACATGCTCGGGATCGAACGGCCCGTGGATGCTGCGCGCGATCAGCGCGAGCGCGACGGCCCAGATGCTCGTCTGCCGCAGCATCGGCAGCACCGCGCGCCAGCCGCGATTTTTTGCCGACGACACGAGGAAGATCCCGACGGTGAAATTCCCGATGTTCTGCACGAGCACGATGAAGACCTGGAGCGCCTCGCTCGGGCCGGGGAAGGCCAGGTGCATGAGCGGGATGCCGTAGTTTGCGGAGTTGTAAAAGACGCTCGCGATCTGCATCGAGCGCGTCTGCGCGACCGAGTACCCGCGCCACCAGCCGACGATGCCCGCGATGACAAAAAGCACGGCGACGACGGACACCGTGTAGGCGATCGCCATCCACGCATCGCGGCCTGCCACGGTCTTCGTCAGAAGCTCGTAGAAGATGAAGCATGGGACGAAGATGTTGATGTTCAACTTCACCACCGTGGCGAGATCGAGATTCCACTTCCGATCCAGCGCCCAGCCCGCGCCGAACATGATCAGGATCGGCAGCAGGACTTGGGTGAAGACATCGAGGACGAGCACAGTGCGCGCACCATCCGCAATCCCGGCCCGCGAATTCAATCGCCAATCACAATGATGCGCCGGGCGGAGTCGGCGGCGGGGAAAATCCGCGGCGCGCTATTTCACAAACCACGATTTCGCGAGCGGATCGTTCGTGCAGAAATCCAGCAGCAGCTTGCTCACTTTTCCGCGACCCGATGATTCACTCGGATGCACACCGTCGCCGACGAAATCAGCGCGCTCCCAGACGAGGCTGTCGAGCTTGCGGCCGCTCGTGCCGTCAGCCCAGAGATACGGACCCCAGAGCAGGAGAGGGGACTTCGCTTCGGCGAGTTCCGCGTCGCCTTTGATCTGCCGCTGGATGAGCCAGCGCGCGGGGAATGCGCTCTCGTACGCGTACGGCTCGGGGTTCAGACCGCCGGTCGCGTATCCGCCGTACGTGCGACTGCCGAGATACACGATGCGGAGGTTTGGGAAAAGTGCGCGCGCATTGTGCAGCACCGCGAGCGTGTCGGCTTCGAGCTTTTTTCCGTGCTCCTGAAGCGAGCCGCTCGGGCCTTTGTTGGCGAGTTTGATCCATGCGGTCTGCACTTGCAGCGGCGACACGCCGGCCTGCGTGAGACGGCGTTTTGCCTCCTCCCACGGACGACCGGTCGGCGGCACCCACTCCGCCATCGCCTGACCACCCTGCGCGCAATCCACGATCGTCAGCTTCGGCGATTTCTGCGGTGCAGCGTCGGCCTCGCGTTTGAAAAATGAAAACTCCTGCGTCGCATTCGACATGCTGATCGAGACGAAGACGATCTTCCCATTCGCCGATGGTTTCCCTTCCGCATCGAGCGGCTGGATGCGCGCGAGCTGCGCCTGTGCCGCCTTCGCGTGCGACTCCGGCGGGACATTCGATCCGCCGCCGTAGAGTCCGCCATCCTCGCCCTCGTAGCGGTCACTGCCCTTCATGTCGGACAGCGGCGGGAGATGCTCCGGTGCTTTGCGCTGATTCGGTGCGGCACTCCCCGGCTTTGCGCCCTTGCCGCCCCGCATTTCCTTGGCGCGATTCAGATACGTCTGTTCGTCGGCCGTCAGCTTCTCCCCTTTTTGCTCGCGCTGATGCAGACTCCGCGCCTTCTCCATATCAATGTCCCCGGCGGTTGCCGGCGAAGTGTTCGCAGACGGTTGCGCCGCACCTTTCCCGTTCTTGAGCGCCATCGCGCGCTCGATGTACGCGCGCTCGTCCGCAGTCAAAGTCTGGCCGGATTTCTGCCGCTCGAAAAGTTGACGCGCCTTCTCGAAGTCAAGGTCTCCGGCGGCATTTTGTGCAAAGATGGAAACGCTCCCGAGGAGCGCAATGACGAGGGGACGGAGGATTTTTTTCATGGGGAAGAGGGACATGAAACACCGCAGCCTGCGCAAAGGTCGCGCAATTTTTCCGGGAGAATTGGCCGACTAGGATTCGAACCTAGACTAGGGGAGTCAAAGTCCCCTGTGCTACCTTTACACCATCGGCCAGTGGGAAAGTTGAGAGGTGAGGGTTGAGAGTTGAGAGGGCGGAGGCCCGACGCTCAATCCTAAATCCTTCACCACTCGACTCTCACCACTCAACTCTCAACTTTTCCCGGGCGGCGCTTGAGGGTGATGCGCTTGATGCGCGCGTCGTCCTGCGGGCTCCAGGTCATGACATCGGGATCGTCCTTGAAGGCATTGTGGATGACACGGCGCTGGTAGCTGTTCATCGGTTCGAGCTGGTACGGGCGGCCGCTGGTGCGGACGCCTTCGGCGATCTGCTTGATGCGGTGGACGAGGCTGTCGTCCTGGATTTCGCGCCAGTGCTCGATGTCCACGATCACGCGCGGGGCGTCCTTTTCCAGTGCGATGAGGATGCGGTTCAGGAGATACTGAATGTCCTCGAGGAGTTCGCCGCGGCGGCCGAGGAGGTGTTCGCGCTCGGGTGAATAGACCTGCAGCGTGAGGCCTTTCTCATTCGGGAATTCCTTGATCTCGAATGAAAAATCCAGGTGGCCGAGCATGGTGTCGAGCAACTCCTTGGGGTTTGCATTCATGGCGGTGAGAGGGTGATTTTATGCGGAAGTGGGAACGAGGGTGACCTTGTTCTGCCGCTTCGTAATTTGCAACTGCACGATGGAGATCAAGTTTTGGATCGTCCAGTAGAGTGCGAGTGCGGAGGCGAAATTGTAGCACATGAAGATGAAGATGAGCGGCATGAACATCATCATTTTCCGCTGCGCGGGATCGCCGCCCTGCGGGGAGAGTTTCATCTGCGCGAGCATGGTCACGGCCATGAGGAGCGGGAGCGGATTCAAGCCGATGCCGATGAAGGGGATCGTCGCGATCGTGTCGGGCTGGGAGAGATCCTTCACCCACCAGAAGCCGTGGTGGCGGAGTTCGACGGCTTTGCCGAGCATGTTGTAGAAGCCGATGAAGATGGGGATCTGGATGAGCATCGGCCAGCAGCCGCTGAGCGGATTCACGCCGGCCTTCTTCCACACCTTGCCCATCTCCTGCTGGAATTTCACGGGCTCCGCCTTGTACTTGTCCTGGAGCCGCTTCATCTCCGGCTGGAGCGCGGACATCTTTTTCATGTTGTTGTTCGCCTTGTTCTGGAGCGGCCAGAGCAGTGCCTTCACGCAAATGGTGAGCAGCACGATGGCGAGCGCGTAGCTGCCGGTCATCGCGTAGAGGCCGTTCATGGAGTTCAGCAGCAGCTTGCTGAACGGGCCGGTGGGGATACCTAGGAAGGAGCCGTAGTCGAGGACGTCCTTTTCCTTGTTGTCGAGGAGGCGCAGGCGGCGGTATTCGCGCGGGCCGGCGAAAACGCGGAAGTGCTTCGTGACCTTGGCGCCCTTGTCGAGCGCGAAGCCGGGGACGCCGAGTGCGCCGTCCACCTTGTGCAGCGGACCCTTGACGGGGTCGAGCAGGTGGCCGGCGTTGCGCCAGGTGTCGGCGGAAATTTCGGTGCGCTTCGCCCACACGCCGGTGCCGAGATTTTTCACGAGGTCCTCGGAATTTCCAGCGTCGTAGCCGAGGATGGTGACCATCGTGGTGAAGTACTGGTTCGTCACCGCGGCCCAGCGGAATTGGTCGCCATTTTGCCGGAAGACGGGCCGCTCGGGATGGCTCCACGCGAGGATGCCGCCGGCGGAAAACCAGTCGGCGTTTTGGAAATTATTCGTGCCGTCGCGCCACCAGTCGAAGCCCTGGTACTGGCGCGTCTCGCTCGCGGTCACGGGCGCGGCGCTGCCCGCGTGGAGGAAAAGCGCGGGCACCATCATCGGCTTCTCGCCCACGTTTTCGTAGGTCACGTCGAGGCCGATCGAGTATTCCGAACTGAGCGTCTTCTCGCGCGGGAGGAAGAAGGTCTTGATGATTTTGATCTGCCGTGCGTCATCCGTGCGCTCGAAGGAAATGATGTGCTCGATTTCATTCACGGACATTTTCCACGGCTGATTCACGAGTGCCTCGTCGCCCGGCTCCTCGGTCATCGCGCCGATCGGGAGCGTGCCGAATTCATTGATGATGACCTGCGTGCCCTTCGTCTTGTCCTTGAAATGTTCGAGCAGCGTGCCGCGGATGATGCCGCCACCGTGCGAGGTGAATTCGTACTCGACCGTGCCCGGGACGCTTCTGAGCACCTTGAGATCGGGTTTCGACTCGACGCGCGGAGGTACGGGCGGGGGAGTCGTGCCCGTGGTCGTGGCGGGAGTCGTGCCGGGCTGCGTGGGCGTGGTGACCGGTGGATTTGCCGCGAGCTTCGCCTTTTCCTCGGCGGCCTTTTTCTCCGCCTCGCTTTTCTTCATCACCTCGAATGCCTGGCGATCCTTTTCCGCGAGCGGCGAGTAGTAGAGTTTGTTCCATGCGAGCATGGCGCCGACGGTGACGAGTACGATGAGGATTGCTTTGCGGTCCATAGGTCAGCTTGAGATTTTTGGTGATTCGTGCGCGGAAGGCTGCACCGGGGGGACAGGATCGTAGCCGCACTCGCACCACGGATTGCAGCGGCAGATGCGCCCGACACCGAGCCGCGTGCCGCGGAAAAACCCATGCGTCTCGACGGCCTGCGCAAAATATTCCGAGCAACTCGGCTGGAAGCGGCAGCCCGAGCCTGGCCCTGCGATCCAGTGCAAGAAGGGGGAGAGTGTCACCTTGTAGATGCGATGCAGCAGGCGGACAAAAAATTTCATGACGTCAGTTCACGCAGGATTCTGCCGCGCTGCGCAAGCTGCGAGAACTCCTCGCCGAGCACCGCGAGCGTCGCCTTCGCGGCCGGAGATTTTGCGACGATGACCAGCCAGAGTCCGGGAATCAGCCTCGGCCTCATCGCGCGGAAAATCTCGCGCAGTCGGCGTCGCACGCGATTCCGGATCACCGCATTGCCCACGCGCTTACTCGTAACGATTCCCACGCGCCCGTCCTTCTCGGCGACGCCCTTCAGCACGCCGAGCGTGATCATTTTGCCATGCACCGGCCTGCCCTCCATCCGCACCCGCGCAAACTCTGCGGTCTGTGTGAGCCGCGCGGCTTTTGGGAATCGCAGGCGCGGCTTCCGCCCGTCCGGTCCCCCGGTCGTGGCGTCGTCGGGCACTGGAATGAAGACTAGGCCTCGGTGTGACGCGCGAAATGCACCTCGACGCCCTTCGGCAGAAGGCGCTTGCGACCACGCTGGCGGCGACGTGCGAGAGTCATGCGGCCCTTCTTCGTGGACATCTTCTTGCGGAAGCCGAATTGCTGTTTGCGAGTGCGCTTGGATGCCTGATAGGTGCGTTTCATGTGTGGAAAGGGTTGTCAAAAAGAGCGCGCAGCATAGCGGCGGACTATGGCGTGTCAACCGTTTGGGGCGTGTTTGTCGCGGCTTCGTTTTGCGGCACTGTTTTCGGCGTTTCGCGTCCGCCATTCGGGGAGCGCCGCCGTCGGCGGGTGTAAAAAAATCCGGCGGATTACACCTTGCCCGCACCGCTGGCGGGTGCACCGTCTTGACATTGTCGCCCAGCATTTTCTCCCCAAAGCCAAAATCATCAGCGCCACACCACCATGCACACAAAATCCTATATCACCTCGCTTTTCATCATTGTTACCGTTGCCGCCGCGAGTGTCTTTGCCTTCGCCGACGAAAAAGAATCGCAAGCTGGAGTGAAGGGAAATAGAACGAATGGTCAAAAGGGCGGCGCGAACGGACAGAAGAACAACGGCCAGCAGGGGCAAAACGACAACGGTCAGCAGGGGCAGAAGGATGACGGTCAGCAGGGGCAGAAGGACGACGGCCAGCAGGGGCAGAAGGACGATGGGCAGCAGGGGCAGAAG
>JANXZI010000404.1 GCA_025355595.1 Spartobacteria bacterium | reverse complement strand
TCTGCTGACGAGTGCCTTTATCGCCATCGACCGCGCGACCAAGGAAAATGGCTGCATGCAGGTGATCCGGAAATCGCACGAACTGGGGCGCATCGACCATGTGACGACAGGCGACCAGGCTGGCGCGGACATGGAGCGCGTGAACGAGGCCAAGAAGCGCCACGAACTCGTGGACTGCGTGATGCAGCCCGGCGACGCGCTCTTCTTCCACTCGAACCTGCTGCACGCCTCGGCGCGCAACGATTCCGACAAGCCGCGATGGTCCATGATCTGTTGCTACAATGCGCGTAGCAACGACCCGTACAAGGAGGCACAGCATCCGCGTTACACGCCGCTGAAAAAAGTGCCGGACGCGATGATCCGAAAGGTCGGCCTCCGCCGAACTGCCGACGACAAATCGGACGTCGCTTGGCTGGAGACAAAGAAGGACACCAGCGCGCGATTGCTGAAGAAAACATCCGCCGTGCGCTGAATGCGCACTGAGGATTCAAAAATAGAACCCAAAGCCATGAAACGCAGACTTCCCCTCACCCACTTTCTCATTGCGCTCGCGTGCTCGGTTTCGGGCGGAATCGCGGAGGATGCTCCGGCACCGGCGGCACCGGCGCCGCCTGTGCTTCCCCCTCCCCCGAAGCTGCTGAATGTGCCGGTGCGTCCGCTGAGGCCTGCGCAGCCGGGAGCGGCCGGAAATGCGCGCATCCAGATTCAAGGCGGCGCGGCCGTGCAGATCCAGGGCGGCGGTCGCGTGCAGCTTCAGTTTGGAAACGTGCAAATCCAAGGCGCAGTGAATGTGGCGCAGGCAGAGGCCAGCGCCGCGCCGGGCACCGAGCCACCCGCATTTTTTCTCCCCGGCTTCCCCACCGTGATCATCCCAAATACGATCGCGAAACCCGAGTCGAAGGCGGGTTACCTCGGGCTGATTCTCGACACCGCCCCGGTCGCGCAGGACGATCCTGCCGCGAAGGACAAGAACAACGGCGTGGGCATCGGCAGCATCATCGAAGACTCGCCCGCGGCGAAGGCAGGCCTGAAGGAAGGCGACCAAGTCCTCACCTTCGAGGGAAGAAAGGCGAAGGACTCCACGCAACTCCGCGAGATGATCCGCAGCTCGCAGCCGGCGCAGGATGTGAAGCTGACCGTGCGCCGTGACGAAAAGGAAATCGAAATCAAGGCGAAGCTCGCCGCTGCGCCCGACGCCGCCGCCGGTCGGCAGGTCATCGGCGGCGCGGCATTCATGGCGCAGAATGTCCCCCCGGCCGTTCCGGGGGTCGTGAAATTCGGAAACACCGTCGTGCGCAACGGCGTGATCATCCGCAATGGCGTCGTGACCAGCAACGGCAGCAGCGCCTCAAAGAATGCGGCGGACGACACGGACACCGTCACGCTGCGCGATGGCAATGTCTTCACCGGAAAAATCCGCGGCATCACCGCCGAGAAGGGTCTCCAGTTGCAACGCGAGGGGCTCGGTGATCTGGATTTGATCGAGTCGGAAATCACCTCCCTCGCGCTGGCCGAGCGCAAGTCTGCTGACGCCGTGGACACCGCCAAGGGTGCCGTGTCGCTGCCGAAAGTGATCGTGCAGATGCGGGACGGCAGCGTCTTTCACGGCGACGCGCTCACGATGGAAAACGGCGCGCTCCAGCTCACCCTGCCCGGCGGCCAGCACATCGCGATTCCGCGGGAGCATGCGCAGTTTGCGACGCTCTCGGATGGGGATGCCGCGCGCATTTTCGACGGCCCGACCGGCCTCAGCGGCTGGACTTCCGGCCGCTACCCGAACGGCCAGTGGGAATACAAGGACGGCTTCCTGCGCTGCATCAGCAACGGGCCGATTGGCCGCGATCTCGGTCGCATGCCCGACCCGGTGGATGTGTCGTTCGACATCGTGTACCCGGCGCAGATGCAGCACTTCAGCCTCGTGCTTTTCTCCGCCGACGTGAACCAGTCCGGCATCGGCGCGCTGAACTTGCAGTTCAGCCCGCAGCAGATCATGGGCAACCACTACGACGGGCAGCGGACGAACCAATACAGCACCGTCCCGCCGCAGAACGCGCAGCAGGGCTTCGCCTTCAATGCCGGCGACAAGCCCGCCACCGTCCACTATCGCCTCCTCGTCGATCGCGTGAACGGACGCGCGCTCATCTACGTGAACGGCGACAAGCGCGCCGACTGGAAGCTCTCGAAGGTGAAGGCCGAGGATCTCGGGAAATCCGGCGCGGCATTTGGCATCACACCGCATGTCTCGATGGGCGGCGTCACTTTCAATATCGGCCGCGTCCGCGTGCTGCCGTGGGACGACCATGAGCCAAAAAAGGAGGCCGAACGCGCCGAGCCCAAGGGCGACCAGGTGCTCGCGAGCAATGGCACGCTGACGCACGGCACCGTGGACCGCATCACCGACAGCGAGGTGATTTTTGCAAATCCCGAGGCGAAGGCGAAACGTGAGAAGACGCTCTTCGTGCGTTTCGCCGCGCCCGCCGCGCCGAAGGATCTCCCCCCCGCCGTCGCGCTGGCGCGGATGAAAAACGGCAGCGAGATCAGCGCCATGCAGGTGCGTGGCAATGGCGACGCGCTCACGCTCACCACACGCTGCGGGCCGGAGATCACCGTCCCACTCGCGGCACTGCGCGGCCTGGAATTTTTCCCGCGCGCGGGACAGGCCGACGTGACCTCGAAGAATCTCGACGTCCTCACGCTCACCGACGGCACGCAGCTCACCGGCAAGGCGCTGCTGCCATTCGGAGACAAGGGCGTGGGCTGGAAAATCTCGGCCTCGAAAACTCCGCTCGACTTCCCGTCCGCAAAGGTCGCTGGCATCGTCTTCCGCAGCACCGAGGGCGAACGGAAATCTGTCACCATGAAAGGCGACAGCGCGCTGCGCATGGCCAACGGCGACTGGCTCCAGGGCAGCATCGTCTCGCTCGACGGGAAACAGCTCGTGATGAAAACCGATCTCGCGCCCGCGCTAAACGTCCCGCTTTCCGAGCTGCGCGCACTTTACCTGAACCCGACGGTCGTCACCACGCTCAGCGACGGCGCGAGCGGCCCCGCGAACTGGACCGAGGGGTGGAACCCGAACGGCTCGTCGAACCAGATGGTCTCATCGGGCGGCACCTCCAGCCGCAATTCGGAAAAGACCGGCAAGACATGGATGTACCACGACGGCAGCTACTCGCCGACCGGCGCACGGAACAGCCAGCCCATGCTCGCGAAACACTGGCCTGCCTCCGACGGCGCATACGCGATCAGTTTTGACATCATCAGCTCCGGACGCACCCCGTATTTCAGCGCGCAGATCTACAATGCCAAGGACGAGCGCACCTTCTCCATCACCGCCAGCGGCACGCGCCTCTATGTGTATTACAATCCCGTCTTCGCGCGCGTGAACCGTGTCGGCGCCGCCCCGAAAAACATCCAGATCGAAAACAAAACCGTATTCACCGGCGACCGCATCCGCGTCTCCCTCGTCGTGGATCGTCCGGCGAAAACCTTCCGCGTGATCATGGGCGGGAAGGAAGTGGGCAAGATGGTCTTCAAAGGCGACGAGGCCAAGGAGGCGCTCGACGCCGGCGGGTTCTCGCTCCAGCCGATGTCATTCGGCACACCGACCGGACGCGCGCAAAACCGCATCGAACACCTGTGGCTTGCACCGTGGAGCAGTCCGCCCACCCTGCTGGCCGCAGCACCGGAAAAGGAAAAGGCGGCCGACGCCGATCCGAAAAAAGATCCCGCGCCCGAGGCGGAGAAGAAAGAAGCGCCGCAATCCATCCCAACGATCTTCCTCGCGAATGGCGACGAATTTTCCGGCACCATCGAGAAGCTGACGCCCGAACTCGTCACCGTGAACTCCGACGCCGGCCCGCTCGAACTCCCCGGCAAGCGTATCGCATGGATCCGCTTCCCCGGCGAGGAACGGCCCCCCGCCGATCACTTCCCGCGCCTGCGCTTCCACGACCGCGGCATGCTCTCGGTGAACGAACTTCAAGTCACCGAGAACCGCGTGAAGTGCAAGACGCCCGACGGCCAGTCGCTCGATTTCCCCATCGGCGTCGTGAAGGAAGTCGTCTGGCGTCCCCTCGGCGAAAAGTAGGCGCACTCGGAAAGCGCGTCCGCTTGCTCCCGCCCGCGCCGGCGATCAGCCCGCCGACCCGCGGTCGCCACCTGCCCGGTGATCGCATGGATATCCGCCGCACTGAGCCGGCCCCGCTCGATGGCGATCCACAGGCTGGTATCAATCAGGAAGCCCACGGATTGCGCAGTTCGTTGAGCGTTCCCCGTTTGCCCTTCCTGCCGGTGCGGATCGCCCCGGCGAGTGCGTCCGCAGTTTCGTCATCGAGCGTCCGGTAAAGATCGCCGAGCACTTCGAGGGCATTTTGCGCAGGCGGCTCGGGAACCAGCCGTGCGATGGGCCGGTGATTGCGCACCAGCACGATCTCCTCCTGCTCAGACTCGATGCCATCCATCACAGCGCTGAAGTTCCGCGAGACTTCGGTAACGGTGAGAGTCTTCATGGGCCGACGCTATCAGATTGAATCTGATTTGCCAACGGTCTGGTGCGATATGGATTTCGATTCTGCTCGCGGACCACCGGCATGGGCATCGTCGCGTGCATGGTCGCGGCGGGCTGGCGGTGTCTTGACCAGACCGTCGGGAAGCACCACCTTCCCTGCCTATGAACTGGTCCGAACGCATCTCCGTTGATCCGAACATCTGCCACGGCAAGGCATGCATTCGCGGAACCCGTGTGATGGTGTCGGTCGTTCTCGACAATCTCGCAGCGGGACTCGGCACGACGGAGATCCTCCGCAGCTACCCGTCGCTCCAGCCGGACGACATCGCCGCAGCGATGGCCTACGCAGCCGAGTTGGCCCGCGAACGCATCGTCCCGACACCGCTCGGAGTCGCTGCGTGAAGTTCAAGTTCGACGAGAACCTCCCATCGGATTTGGGAGACTTGCTCCGTGCGGAGGGCCACGACGCCCATTCCGTCCTCGACGAAAACCTGCGCGGTGCCGCCGATCCTTCCATCGCCAAGGTCTGCCAGGCGGAGGAACGCATCCTCATCACGCTCGATTTGGACTTCGCCCACATCGAGAACTACCCGCCGGCAGAATACCCCGGGATCATCGTCCTGCGGCTGGCGCGTCAGGATCGGGACATAGTGCTCGCCATCATCCCCCGCATCCTCGCACTGCTCCGCACAGAACCCATCGCACAACGCCTCTGGATCGTGGACGACAGCCGGACACGAATCCGCGGCGAGACGTGACCGTCCGCCGCCGCGCCATCCGCGACTGGCTCATTGCGGCTGGTGTCTGCGTCCCCGTGTGCGTAGTCTTGTCTCTCGTCTCCGGCTTTCTGGATTCCCCCACCCAGTTTAGAAAAAAGATGCTCGACGACCGAACGATGCGGCAAGATTCTTGGGCTGTTGCTCAGAATCGTCAGCCGACATTGGCGCAACGTGAAAACATATGACCTTGCACGGAAAAATTAAAAAAGTGTTGCCGCAGGGCTTTGGCTTCATCAGTCCAGACGGTGGCGGTGCTGATGTCTTTTTTCATCATACCAGCGTTCTACCTGAAGTCTTTGCGCGGCTTTCAGAGGGCCAGTTAATCACATTCGAGGTGAAGACCGGGAGGGACGGAAGGGAGCAGGCGTTCAACCTCACGATTGAATCAGTCCAAGCCGCAGAACAGCCGATGGCATCGGCACCGCCTGC
>JANXZI010000399.1 GCA_025355595.1 Spartobacteria bacterium | reverse complement strand
CTTCGAGCGTGGTGACCGTCATCACGACGGTCATCGCCTTTGACACGCTCTGCAACGTGGTGCTCGTCGCCATCACCGACAAATGAGCGCGGAACCTCCACCCATCGTCGAGTTGCGCGATGTGCATCTGGCCTTCGGTGAAACGAAAGTGCTCACCGGCGTGAATCTGCGCGTCACCGACCGCGCGCGACTCACCGTGCTGGGCCAGTCGGGCAGCGGAAAGAGCACGCTCCTCCGGCTCGTCCTGGGCATCCTCCGGCCCACGGCGGGCACGGTGTTTTTCAAAGGCCGCGACGTGACGAAAATGAGCCGCCGCCGGCTCAATCGCATCCGCCAGAAGATCGGTATGGTCTATCAGTACAGCGCGCTCATCAGCTCCCTCAATGTGCGGGATAATCTCGCGCTGCCACTGGAGGAACTCACCCGGATGACGCCCGCGGAAATCGATCTGAAGGTGGATGAAAAGCTGGAGATGGTCGGCATGAGCGAGGTGCGCGAGAAGATGCCCTCCGAGCTGAGCGGCGGGATGCGCAAACGCATCGGCCTCGCGCGCGGCATCATCATGGACCCCGAGCTGATCCTCTACGACGAGCCCGGCGCGGGCCTCGACCCGGTCATCACCTCGGTCATTGATGAGCTGATCGTCTCACTCAGCGAAAAAATCGGGGCCACTTCCATCATCGTCACGCACGAGATGGGCAGCGCCTTCCGCATCGCCACGCGCATGGCGATGCTCTACCGTGGGGAGATCATCGCCGAGGAAACCCCCGAAGATTTTAAAAATTCCGGCAACCCGGTCGTCGCGCAATTCATCTCCGGCGACACGAAAGGCCCGATCCTCGAACACACTGCCTCCGCATGAAAATCGCCCGCAATGAAATCCGCACCGGCCTGCTCGTGGTGCTCACGCTCGTCACGCTCGTCGCCGCCGTGATCTACCTCGGGGCACCCGGGTTCTTCGTGCCGCAAAAAACCTTCCGCATCCATTTCAAAAACGCGTCAGGCATCAAGGAAGGCGCGCAAGTCATGCTCGCGGGCCGCAAGATCGGCCAGGTCCGCGCCCTCTACTCGCCCGTCCCGGAGAAGGACCGACCGCAGCCTGAACTCGAGGCGCTCGTGGAGGTGCAGGTCCAGGCGAGCGCAAAAATCTACCGCAAGGTGACCGTGGAAATGGTCCAGCCACGGCTGCTCGGCGAGGCGGTGATTGACTTCACCTACGGCGAAGAAGCCAGCGGCCTGGCCCCCGACCGTGCCACTTTCATCGGTGCCCGTCCTCCGGGGATTGCCGACGCCGTCCCCGCCGTGCTCGAGAAAATAGACCCCGTCCTGACCAAGGCCGCCGCCATGTTTGAATCCCTGCAGGCGACCGCCGACAACCTCACCAAAGTCACCGCCGAGGGCTCCGACCTGCCCGCCGCGCTGGCCGAGATTCGGAAATTCGGCACCCATCTCACGGAACTGAGCGGGCCCGGCGGCTCCCTCCGCCAATCTCTCGACAACGTGCAGGCCCTCACCAGCGAGAAAGGAAAACTCTCACAGTCACTCGACCGCTTCTCCGCCATGCTGGCCCCCGGAAGCTCGCTTTCCAAGACGCTCGACAATAGCGAACGCTTCACCGCCACCCTCGCGAACAACGAGGACATCAAGACCACCCTGCGCAATTTCCGCCGCACCTCCGAAAGCCTCGACAGCACCCTGAATCAACTCCGCGGGCAGTTCACCCAGGTCGGCGCAAACCTCGCCCAAGCCAGCGACACGGTGAAGCACCAGCCCTGGCGCCTCATCTGGCCGAGCACGAAAAAGTACGCCGAAGAAAAGCAGCCCGACGCGCGCCGCGCGATCCCGTTGAAAAAGGCCGTCATCGCCCAGCCTGGGCGCGGGACCAGCACCACTCCCGTTCCGACTTCGTCCCGGCGTTAACCCCACGAGAGGCCCGCCACGAAAAAGTAACGGCGACGCCGTCGTGGTGGAACGAGGCGATGACTCACTCGGATGATTCGTCTCTCCCCAATCGCAGAGGGTGTCCCGGAAGTCCCGTGATCGGTGTCGCGCAAAGCCGCGAAGACGCCAAGGAGCGGTATTTCCTTTGCAGGGTTCCGGGCAGGGCTCGCAGGCCAAGCGGCGGGCGTGCATTCACGAACACCGTACTGGCAAAAGTCGCGGGTGCAGGCACAGTGCGATCCGACAGCCCGACCATGCGTTTTCTTCCTCTCGCCATCCTCCCGCTCACCGCCGCCCTCTGCGCCGCAGAGAGCGAGGGCGACATTTTTTTCCGCCAAAAGGTGCAGCCCATCCTCACGCAGCATTGTTTCAAATGCCACAGCCACGGCGAAAAGATGAAGGGCAACCTGCTCGTGGATTCGCGCGAGGCGCTGCTCACCGGCGGCGACACCGGGCCGGCCGTCGTACCTGGCAATCCGGCGAAGAGCCTCATCATCGAGGCGATCGGCTATAAGAATACCGACCTCCAGATGCCGCCGAAGGGCGAGCGCCTCACCGCCGCGCAAATCGCCACGCTCACGCAGTGGGTGAAGCTCGGCGTGCCGTGGCCGGAATTGCCGGGACAAAAGATGAAGGCACGCCCGCGGGGCAAGCTCACGGACGCGGACCGGCAGTGGTGGGCGTTCCGGCCCGCGGTGAAAGCCGAGCCGCCTGCGAGGGAGAAATGGGGCGCGAACGAGATTGACCGCTTCATTTCCGCGAGCCTGAACGCGGCGAAGCTGAAACCCGCGCCCGCTGCGGATCGGACGGCGCTGATCCGCCGCGCCTATTTCGATCTCACGGGGCTGCCGCCGAAGCCGGAGGAGGCCGCCGCATTTGCCGCCGACATGTCGCCCGATGCGTACGGCAAGCTCGTGGACAAATTGCTCGCCAGCCCCCGCTACGGCGAGCACTGGGCGCGTCATTGGCTCGACCTCGTGCGCTATGCCGAGAGCGACGGGTACCGGGCCGACGACTATCGCCCAAACGCGTGGCGTTACCGCGACTACGTGATCGCGAGCTTCAATGCCGACAAGCCCTACGATCGCTTCGTGCAGGAGCAGATCGCGGGCGACGAACTCTGGCCGGACGATCCCGCCGCGCGCATCGCCACGGGCTATCTCACCCTCGGCATCTACGAGTACAACAACCGCGACGCGGCAGGCCAGTGGACGAACATGCTCAACGACATCACCGACACGACGGCGGATGTCTTCCTCGGCATGGGCGTGCAATGCGCACGCTGCCACGATCACAAATTCGATCCCATCCTGCAGAAGGACTACTTCCGGCTTCAGGCGTTCTTCGCACCCGTCCGGCTGATTGACGAGGCCGAGGTCGCGTCGCCGGCGGAGCGCAAGGCATACGACGAAAAATTCAGCGCCTGGGCCGCGAAGACCGCGGGCATCCGCGAAAAAATCGCGCACATCGAGGATCCGATCCGCGCGCGGTCGGAGAAGGAAGCCGTGAAAAAATTTCCGCCGGAGACGCAGGCGCTCATCGCGAAGGACGCCGCGGATCGCACCCCGTACGAACAGCAGATCGTGGAACTCGCATGGCGGCAGGTGTCGTATGAATATCAGGACAAGCGCTTCGAGGCGCACGTGAAGGAGCCGGCGAAATCGCATCGCAACACGCTCATCGCCGAGCTGAACAAATTCCGCGCCGAGAAGCCCGAGCCGCTCCCGCGCGCGCCCATCGCCACGGATGTCGGCCCGGCGGCGTCGCCCGTGGTCATTCCCAAAAAGAAAGCCCTCGGAGAAATCGCACCGGGCTTCCTCTCCGTGCTCGACGAGGCACCTGCGAAGATCGAGCCCCTGCCGAACAGCACGGGACGGCGCAGTGCGCTCGCACGCTGGCTCGCGCAGCCGGAGAATCCGCTCACCGCGCGCGTCATCGTGAATCGCGTGTGGCAGGAACACTTCGGCCACGGCCTCGCGGTGAATGCCAGCGACTTCGGCACGCTCGGCGAGAAACCGTCGCACCCCGAACTGCTCGACTGGCTCGCGCGCTGGTTTGTGGACAATGGCTGGAGCATCAAGAAGCTGAACCGCCTCATCCTCACGAGCGCGACTTTTATGCAGTCCTCGACGAATCCGATCGCCGCGCAGGCGAAACTCGCTGACCCGGAGAACCGCCTGCTCTGGCACATGCCGACGCACCGCCTCGACGCCGAGCAGATCCGCGATGCCGTGCTCACCGTCACCGGCGAGATCGCCTTTCCCGACGGCGGCCCCGGCGCGGAGCCGGAACGTCACGTGCGCAGCATCTACACGAAGTTCCGCCGCAACAACCGCGACCCCGTGCTCGAGGTCTTCGACGAGCCGGACGGCTTCAACAGCATCTCGCAGCGCAACACGACGACTACGCCCACGCAGTCACTGCTGATGATCAACAGCAAGTGGACACTCGAACGGGCGCGGGCCTTTGCCATGCGGCTGAAAAAGGAAAACTCCTCGGAGGAAATGGAGATCCTCACCGACGCATTCCGCCTCTGCTACGGGCGCGATCCGAATGCCGCGACCCTTCAGGCCGCGCAAAATTTCATCCAGAAGCAGGCCAAGGAAATCAGCGGCGGCGGGAGCGATTCCGAGGCAGTGGCATTCATCGCCGAAAAGATGCAGACGCGCGATGGCCGCGCCGCGCAGCTCATGCCGGAATCAGGCCAGGAGCGCCTCGTCGTCCCGCATGCCGCCGCATTTCCGCGCGGCGATTTCACCATCGAGGCGTTCATCAATGTGAAGTCCGTCTATCCCACCAGCGCGGTCCGCACGATCGTCTCGAAGTGGGACGGCCACAAAGGCCACCCCGGATGGTCGCTCGGCATCACCGGCGCAGGCTCGCGCAACAAGCCGCAGACACTCGTGCTCCAGCTCTGCGGCGACAAGCCGTGGAAGGCGACCGATCCCGTCGAGCCGATTTTCTCGGGCCTGCACATTGACATCGGCAAGCCGTACTTCATCGCCGTGACCGTGGACCTCGACAACGCCACGGAGAAAGGCATCACGTTTTACGCCAAGGATCTCACGAACGACGACGAGCCCATGCAGTCCGTGCAGATCGCGCACACCGTCACCAGCGGCATTGCGAACGAGTCGCCGCTCGTCATCGGCGGGCTCGGCGCTGGCAATGGGAACCAGTTCGATGGGCTCGTGGACGACATGCGCCTCTCCGACACCGCGCTGAAAGCCGAGGAGTTGATCTTCACCAGCCCCTCGCCCGGCGAGCACACGATGGGCTACTGGAAATTCGAGGCCACGCCGAATCCGTACGCCGACAGCTCCGGGCACGGCCATGACATTTCCGCTGCGCAGCAAAAGGGAAAAGTGAAGGACCCGCGCTTTGCCGCGCTCGTGGACTTCTGCCACATTCTCCTGAACTCAAACGAATTTCTCTACGTCGACTGATCCATGCAAAATTCCTCCTTCTGCGGTCGCCGCGAACACGCATTCAGCCGGCGCGATTTCCTGTTGAAAAGCGGCACAGGCTTCGGCGCGCTCGCGCTGCTCGATATGCTGCGCGGCACGTCACTCGATGCTGCGTCCGTGAGACCGCAGAGCATCAATCCGCTCGCGCCGAAGAAGCCGCACTTCGCCCCCAAGGCGAAGAATGTGATCTTCCTTTTCATGGAAGGCGGGCCTTCGCACATGGACACGTTCGACCCGAAGCCGCTGCTCCACGAACTCGCAGGCAAACCGATCCCGCCGAGCTTCGGCCGCGTCATCACCGCGATGGGAGAATTTGACTCGCCGATCCTCGCGTCGAAACGCCAGTGGGCGCAGCACGGCAAGAGCGGCCTGTGGGTCAGCGATTGGCTCCCGCACATCGCCACCTGCGCCGATGACATCTCGGTCCTCCGTTCGTGCTGGGCCGATGGCATCAATCATTCCGCCGGCGTCTGCCAGATGAACACCGGCTCCATCCTCGCGGGCCGACCTTCGCTCGGCGCATGGACAAGCTACGGCCTCGGCAGCGAAAATCAGAACCTGCCCTCATTCGTCGTCATGCAGGACAACGCGTCGTCCGTCGTGAACGGCCCGCGCAACTGGGGCGGCGGCTTCATGCCCGCAGTGTATCAGGGCACGCGCATCACCGCATCGAGCGAGCCCATTCCAAATCTCAACACGCCCGCCGGAATCTCCGATGCGCAGCAGCGCGGCAAGCTCGACTTTCTCAACACGCTCAACCGCGGGCACGCCGCCACGCGCCAGCTCCAGAGCGAGCTCGACGCGCGCATCGCGAGCTACGAGCTTGCCTTCCGCATGCAGGCCGAGGCGCCCGAGGCCGTGGACATGTCGAAGGAAAGTGACGAGACGAAAAAGCTCTACGGCATTGATTCCAAGGAGACCGCCGAGTTCGGAAAGATGTGTCTCCTCTCGCGCCGACTCGTCGAGCGCGGCGTGCGCTTCGTCCAGCTCTACAGCGGCGCCGGCAGCAAGTGGGACGCGCACTCGAAGATCGAGG
>JANXZI010000381.1 GCA_025355595.1 Spartobacteria bacterium | reverse complement strand
GATGCGAGTGCCCGGCCGCCCCCGCCCTGCCGCGCCCTATCTTTTCCTCGCGGCCTTCGCTTCCTTCCGCACGCGGATTTCCACGGCATTCTTCTGCGGTGCACCGGGCGTGCTGCGTCCGTCGGCGATCGTCTTGTCGAGCAATTCGCTCAGACGCTTCACAGCATCCGGTTTTTCCGCGGCGAGATTTTTTGACTCAGCACGATCGGCGGCGAGATCGTAAAGTTGATCCGCCGGCAAATCCTTTTCCGCAGGCGTGCCGGGCTTCGGCACACTCCATCCGCCGCTGCCGGCGCAGAGGCAGAGCTTCATGTTTCCGTCGCGGATCGCAAATGATCCATTGATCGAATGCGACACGAGCGTGGTGCGCTTCGGCCCGTCTGTGCCGAGCAGCGCGGGGAGAAAGCTCACGCTGTCCTCCGCGGCGTTCGCGGGGATTTTCACGCCCGCGATCTCCGCGGCGGTCGCCATGAAATCCGTGAGGCACACAATGTCCGCAACGCTCGCGCCGGGCTTCACTTTTCCCGGCCAGCGCACGATGAACGGCACGCGGTGCCCGCCCTCGAAGATGTCCGCCTTGTGCCCGCGGAAGCCCGCGCTCGGGTCGTGCCCCTTCGCGCGCAGCTCGTCGAATTTTGCCTGCGGCGAGCAGCCGTTGTCGCTCGTGAGCACGACCAGCGTGTCCTTTGCCACGCCCGCCTCGTCGAGCGCGGCGAGCACGGTGCCGACGGCGGCATCCACCTGCATCACGAAGTCGCCGTACGCATTCAGCCCGCTCTTGCCCTTCCATTCCGGCAGCGGATTGATCGGCGTGTGCGGCGCATTCAGCGGGAGGTAGAGGAAAAATGGGCGCTTCTGTTTTGCCGCCGTCGTGATCCAGCCGGACGCCACGCCCGCGAGCGTCGGCAGCACGTCCACAGCCTCGAATCCCTCGGCGGCCGGCCCCTTGCGCGTCTGCCCGCCATTCTCGCGATCCGTCATCATCGGGAATGCGATCTCCTTCGTCGGCACCTTTGTGACATGATCGTTTTCGATAAACGTGTACGGCACCATGTCGAGCGACGCGGCAATGCCGAAATAATAGTCGAACCCCACGGCATTCGGCCCGTTCGCGATCGGCTTCGTGAAGTCCACGCTCCACACCTGCTCCGGCTTCTCGATGTTCAGTTCCTCGACCGCCTTCCCCTCGTGCTTCGCCCAATCCATGCCGAGGTGCCACTTGCCCACGCACGCCGTCGCGTAGCCCTCGTCCTTCAACATCTGCGCGACGGTGAGCCGACCCTGCTCGATCAGCCGCGGACTCAGCCCGCCGAGCACGCCGCTCTGGAGCTTCGTGCGCCAGTTGTAACGCCCCGTGAGCAGGCCGTAGCGCGTCGGCGTGCAGACTGCGGAAGGCGTGTGCGCGTCGGTGAATTTCATCCCGCCCGCAGCGAGTCGGTCCATATTCGGCGTCGCGATTTTCCCGTCGGGATTGAAGCAGCGCACATCGCCGATGCCGAGATCGTCGGCGAGAATGAAGACGATGTTCGGCTTCTCCGCCGCAGATGCAAAGGCGGACAAAAATACTGCGAGGAACAAGGGGAGGATGCGCATCGCGCGAGGATGCAAACGCACGCGCAAAGTGCAAGCCGCTCGAACCTGTTCCAACGGCATGTCAGCAATGCACATCCGAAGATCACAGGCTTCGCAATGCCACGCCAGTTTTCATTCGCAGCATCCATGCTGCCCGCAGTCCCGTGAACCGAAAGGTGGTCAGCGCCGGACTGCGTCCGTGCCCTCAGATTACGTCGGGTCGCCGCCGTATTGGTTCGGTCCTTCAGTGCCGCGCAAGCACAGGATTTCGATAATCATCCAAATGTTGGCGATCGGAACCAGCCCCAGCAGCATGAACCACCCGGATCTGCCCCGATCATGGCAGCGTTTTACACCCACGGCCAAGCCCACCCACAACGAAGCGATGTAATACGGCACAAGCAGCGCGATCGCCATTCCGGGGGCTCTCATCGCGGCTGCGATCAGACCGGCGACCAAACCGAAGGCCCGGCGGAAGGCGAAGACAGTTTAATTCCGGCGCGCGCTGAGGCCAGCGCCGTCCGACCGGAGAATACGCTCGCTCGCGGCTTCGCACTTGCGCGGCCCGTCCGCCCGGACAATCCTCCATTCATGTCGCTCGCCCCCGCTCTCCGCATCGTTCTCTACGAAGGCTCCGGCGCGACGCCACTCGATGGCGCGGCGCGGTTCGAGGCGCTCAGTTCGTTGCTCCAGCGCGGCTTCGCGGTCAGCAGCGCGAGCGGCGAGCGCGCGGTCGCCCCGGCGGATGCCTCGCCCACGATGGTCATCGGGCGCTTCGCCGGGAATGCGCCGGAAGTCGAAGGCGCAAAGACCCGCGACATCACCGG
>JANXZI010000307.1 GCA_025355595.1 Spartobacteria bacterium | reverse complement strand
CCGCGCACGGCGGGCGTGAGCAAGTATGGCTTCGGCAGTCGCGCATGGAAGGCGACGTGCGACATGCTCGCGGTGCGGTGGTTCCTCTCGCGGCAGATGAAGCTGCGCATCCGGCGCGAGTCGTAGCGGCTGAATTTCCTGTTAAGATTTCCCTTGGCACCCGCAAGGGAGATGTTACTTAGTCGCGACACTTCACTTTCCCCCTAGTAAAAAACGCGGCCCGAAGCTCGCCCAGTGCTACGGGCCGCGTTTCCTTTTCAGGCAGGACGCGGAGGAAACATCTCGGAATCGGCGGGTGCGGCGAGTAGAAAATGACGGCATGTTGAACGACATTGAGCGCACGCTTTTTCACGAGCAGACGATCCTCAGCCGGCTTGATGCGCTCGGCGCGCAGATCACCCGCGAATACGATGGGCGCGAGCTGACGGTGATCGCGGTGCTGAATGGCAGCATTCTTTTCGTCGCCGATCTCATGCGGCGCATCCAACTCCCGTTGCGACTGGATTGCATCAGCGTGTCGAGCTATCACGGAGGCACGGAGAGCAGCGGCACGGTGACTCTTGATCAGACCTCGATGCCTGACGTGGCCGGGCGTCACGTGCTCATCCTCGACGACATCCTGGACACCGGTCGCACGCTGCACGCGATCCGGCGGCGCTTGCACGAGGAGACGTCCGCGCTGAGCGTGCGCATCTGCGTGCTGCTGCGAAAAGCGAAGATGCGCGCGGAGGAACTCGACGCGGACTACGTGGGCTTCGACATTGGCGACGAATTCGTCGTCGGCTACGGGCTCGATTATCGCGAGCAGTACCGGAATCTGCCATTCATCGGCGTGCTGAAGCCCAGCGCGCTTGCAGCGGATGCGGTCTGCCCGTGATCCGCCCTTGGCGCGCTGCGCCCTACAACTGCGCGTACAGAATTTCCAGCGTGAGCGCGCAATACGTCGTCACGAGCACAGGATTGTTCTCTTTCCAGCGCGGTGACTCATTCAGCCACGAGCCGTCCTGCTGCTGGAGTTTCATCAGCCGTTCGGCAAGGGCGGGGCGCCAGTCGGATTTCTTGCCGCCGACTTCGAGTTCGGTGATGCCCGCGGCGGTGAGACCTTTCGCCATGAGGTGCAGATAGTAGAAATATCCCGAGCGTTCGAGGCCCGGATTTTCTTCGAGCGTGTAGTGCTGCCTCAGCCACTCGACTGCGGCGGTCACGCGCGGATCATCCTTTTTCACATCGGCGTAGATGAAGCTGAGCAGGCCCGCGTAGCTCATCGAGCCGTAACTGCGGAGCGCCTTGCCGCCGCCTTCGAGCGTGACTTCGCCCGCGTTGCTCGAGCCGGGAAAGTACACGAAGCCGCCCTTGTTGTCCGCATCGCCGCTCGCCCACTTTTCCTTGTTGTGCGAGGGCAGGTTCTGGCAGCGGCTCACAAATTCGATCGCGGCATTCCAGTTCAGATCCTTCGTGCCGGGCTTGTCGGCGACGAGGTGCTTCGTGGCGCGCAGTGCCTCCAGCGCGACGACTGTATTGTCGAGATCGGGGTGCCCGCGCTTCGGGCTTGCGCCGATGGCGCCGTAGCCGATGCCGCCATCCGTCTCGGGCTTCGCCATGCCGCTGGCCTGCTGGCCGACGACGTAGGCGCGCGCCTTCAGCAGCGTGTCGAGATCCTTCGGCTCATTCGCGCCCGCGAGCGCGAGCAGGCACACGGACGTGTTGTAGTTCGCGAGGCCGTTTTCCTTGCTGTAAATCCCGCCATCCGGCTGCATGAAGCCGCGCAGGTACGCATAGCCTTTCATGGCAAAATCCGCCGTGGCAAAGCGCCCCGCGGGATCGCGCTGAAAGGCCACGAGCGGCAGTGCGGTCAGCGCGGGATGCAGTGTGTCTTTGCCGAAGCTGCCGTCCGCATTTTGCTGCGTGCGCAGCCATGCGAGGCTGCGGTCGAGCGAGTCCTTCAACTCGTTGCGGAAGGAGAGATTCTTCGCGTCCTTCGGGAGCGGCTCATCGGCGGCGCGCACCCATGCGCTGGTTCCGAGTGCGATTGTGGTGGCAAGAAATTGGCGGCGTTTCATTTGGCGGGTTTGTCTGCGGGTTCGAGTGTGATGGAAAATTCTACCGGCGTCCCGGCGGGCGGCACTGCGTCGGGCTTCACGAACCAGATATGATCGTCGTTCGCGCCACTGCGCGGATTGTTGATGAGCGCGCCGGGGAAAGTGACCATCGCACCGAACATCCCATCCACCTGCGCGATGAACCGGTTCTCGTAAAAATAGCTGCCCGTGTAAAGCCATGGGCCATCCTCGGCGCCGACGATTTCCACGGCCTTCTTCGGCTTGAAAATCTTGCGCACGATCCATCGCTCGACCGGCGTGGTCTGCTCCTTGCCGCCCTTGTCCGTCCATTTTACGCGGAGCGAAATGCGGTCGCCCGTGAGCTTCGGAGCCTTCGCGAGAAACTCCGCATCAATCCGCTCCGGCTTCGCGCCGCCCTTCTGCACCATGCCCTTCGCGCCGAGCAGCAGCATCGCCATGTGGACATCCTGCGGGGCGGCTTCGCTCGTGAGCAGCGTCTCATGCACCGGGCCCTCCGGCGTCACCATCAGGTATTCGAGCAGCCCGTCGTTCATCTGCACCTTCGCGGGAAAAGTGACCGTGGAGGTATTCTTGTCGAGTTGCACGGTGCCAACTTTGAAAATCCCCGGCGCGATTTCCTTCGGCGCGGAAAATTCTGACGGTGCCTGGGCCAGCAGCGGCGCGGCGGTGAGCAGGGCGATGGCGATTCGGGAGAACATGATCGGGGAGCGCGGGAACAAAGCCGGTTTTCAGCGCCGGAGCAACATCGGTTCCGCCCATGTGCCGCTGCCCGCCGCTCCCTCGATGCGCAGCACGAGGCTTTCTTTTCCCGCCACGGCGCAGCGCAGCACCGCGGGAGCATCGCCTGCGCCGAGCGGCGCGCTGCGCCCTGCGAGCTTGCCATCGGCATACACGGCGAAGATGAGCTTCTGCCCCGACGGCGTGTCCGCGCCCGCGGCGACGATTGCGGAAAATGTGCCCGCGCCCGGCGCGGGCATCCACCACACGGCTGCGCCCGCCACGCACTCGAAGCCCGCGGCCACCGGCGAGACGCCGAGTTTCAGTTCGCCGCCGCCGAGCGCGCGATTCGCCGCGAAGCTCGCCGCGGCCTCGCGGTTTGGCGCAGCATCGACCCGTGCCGGCTTGATGCCGTCCATCGGCACCATGCGCGACGCGCCCGCGCGGATCTCCACAAGATCGGCGACCGGAATGCGGAGCCCGTTGTAGAGCGCATGTCGCAGTGCGATCTCGGAACCATCGCCCAGGGTCACATCGAGCGCCGGATAGATGCTGCCATCGCGCGTCACCACCTCGAACGCCGCGGGCTGCGGCAGAAAATCCCGCAGCACGAGCGCGTGCATTTCTCCTGGGACAAAAGTGCGCGGGCCAAAAATCGGATTCAGCACTTTTGCCGATGCCGCCTCGGCGCTGCGCACGGTGCCCTCGAAAAAATCGCCGCCTTGCAGCAGCGCGCCCGTCTTTCCCCGCGGCGCCTGCAAGGCGAGTGCGGGCGTGAGCGGCTGGTAGATCGCCCACGCGATTTCCTTCGACGGGATCGAGATTCGCTTTGCCGGGAATTTCACGACTGCCTCGTTCAGCGGCGAAAATGCGCCAGCGATCCGCCCTCCATTCACGAGCAGCACGCCCGGCTGGAGCTGCGGATTCGGTGCGGAAAATCGCGCGCGCAGGATGCCCGCGAGCGGCCGATTCAGCGTCGGTGATCCGCGCACGGTGATGCCGTGATCGAGCGTGATTTCTCCCTCGTGCAGCACGCCATCCGCCGTGATCACCGTGCCTGCGCAGAGCAGGTGCGTGCAGGACACGAGGGCGAGCAGCACGGTGCGGCGCAGCATTTTCAAACTCGCGAGCGTCATGGCCGTGCTCCTCTCTTAAGCCTAATCTTGTTCCTAATCTTACTCTGAGCGGTGCTGAGCCTCACGGTGCGGGGAGGGGATTAAGATTTGGAATAAGAATACGATTATGAACGGAACGCATCACCGCTGGTAGAGCGGGATGTAGTGCCACGGCATCGCGAGGATCGTCGTATAGCACGCGGTCGTGTAGATGTTCCCCACCTCCCGATCGTCCCATGAGCATTGATCGCCGTTGCGCAGCACGCGGGGGAGCAATTCGCCTTTCATGAGATCATACCATCGCCGCCATGTGTCGCCGCCGATCATGTATTGCGCGGGTGCGGCATAGTTCGCGCCGTAGGTCCAGAAGCGGCGCTCCTGGTGCCGTCCGAAAAGATATTCGCTGCCGCCTTTCACGAGCGGATCCTCGTAGTGTCCGCAGACTTGCAGCGAATAGATCGCCGCCGCTGTGCGCGAAAATCCCGCGCCGCGCTGTCCGGCCTGGTATGAAAATCCGCCGTCGCCCGCCGAACAGCGCCGCACGTAGTCCACCGCGTCATCAATCGTCTGCTGCGGGACATCGAGGCCCGCATTTTTCGCCGCCCGCAGCGCGACGACTTGAAGCACCGTCACGGAGATATCCGCATCGCCTGGTCGCGGCTGGTAGCGCCAGCCGCCCTTGTTGCTCCCGCGATCACTCTGCGTGGTGACGATGAGCCGGATCGCGCGCTGCAATTTTTCGCGGATGATCGGGCTGCGCGACTGCCCGTACAGCTCGCCAAGCGCGATGGTCGCGATGCCGTGATTGTACATGTATTTCGATCCATCCACGCCGCGGAACTGGCCGTCTGCGCCGATGCTATCGAGGAGAAAATCGAGCCCGGCCTTCACCTGTTTCGCATACTCGCCCTCCTCGGGAAGATTGCCCGTCGCCATGAATGCCATGAGCACATAGCCCGTCATCGCCACGGGATGATCCGCACGCCGGTGCTCGCTCGCATTCCACGAGCCATTCACATTCTGCTTCGCCGCCAGCCAGCGCAGCGCGCCGCGCAAGATCTCCTCGGTCTGCGCATCCACCGTCACCGCATCCTGTGCCGCAGGTTCCGCCGCGCGTGCGGAAAAAAGCGCAAACGCACAAAGCACAGCGGTCGCACACATTTTGCGGAGGAACATGCGGGCACGCTACACGCGGGCGGCGCGAGGCCAAGTCTCGGGTGGAGCACGCGACTCGCGTGCTGTTTTTGGCGACCCGCCGAAAACACCCTGTTGATGTGGCACCATGCCACGCACGGAACGTCTTCGCTCCGGGCGGCTCGCACTGAAGAGGAAGGAGTCTCCCGGCCAGTCGGTGTTTTCGGCCAGTGGCCGAAAACAGCACTCGGGTCGAGTGCCCCCCGCCGGGAAAACGCACACAATCCCGCGCTTGGCCGTGTGCGATTTTGCGCGTATCCGTCCGCGCCATGACTTCGTTTCTCCTGCGAACCCTCGCCATTTTTCTCGCATTCACGATCACGGTCAGCGCCGCCGACTGGCCGGAGTTTCTCGGTCCGAACCGCGACGGCACCTCGCCGGAGACCGGGCTCGTGGATCGTTTTCCCGAGGGCGGATTGCGCATCGCGTGGCAAAAGGACATCGGCACCGGCTATGGCGCGCCGAGCGTGCGCGACGGCGTGCTCGTGCAGCACCACCGCATCGGCGGCGAGGAGATCGTGGAGGCGATGGACGCGGCGACCGGCGAAACGAAGTGGCAGCACAAATACCCGACCCGCTTTCAGGATCCCTTTGGCTTCAACAACGGCCCTCGTTGCTCGCCCGTGCTCACCGCGGAAAAGTGCTACACGCTCGGCGCGGAGGGCGCACTCATCTGCCTCGACGTGAAGACCGGCCAGCCCGTTTGGTCGCGCGCGACGCAGAAGGATTTCGACGTGCCCGAGGCGTTCTTCGGTGTCGGCAGTTCGCCCGTCTTGGAAGACGGAAAACTAATCGTGCAAGTCGGCGGACAGCCGGACTCCAACATCGTCGCCTTCGACGCGGCGACCGGAAAGACGCTCTGGCAAAACGGCGGTGCGAAGACATGGGACGGCGCGCTCATGCATGGCTGGCCCGGCGAGCCCTTCGTGAAATGGGACGTGGCCCATCCCGCATTTCAAAAAATGTCGAGCTACTGCACGCCCGTGCTCGCGACGATTCACGGCAAACGCCATGTGCTCACCGTCACGCGACAGGGTCTCATCTCGCTCGATCCTGCGACGGGCGCGCACCATTTTTCATTCTGGTTCCGCTCGCCGCGCGAGGAGACAGTGAATGCCATGACGCCCGTGGTGAGCGGCGACCTCATCCTCATTTCCTCCGCGTATTATCGCTCCGGCTCCGTGCTCCTGCGCGTGCGGCCCGATGGCAAAGGCGTGGACGAAGTGTGGCGTTCGCTCGCGCTGGAGATGCACTGGTCGCAGCCGAATCTCGTCGCCGGCCACGTCTTCGGATTCAGCGGGCGCAACGAGCCCGACGGAGTCTTCCGCTGCGTGGAATTTGCGACCGGCAAGGTAAAATGGGAGCGCGACGAGCGCTGGCCGAATGCGAGCCACTCGAAACTGCGGGCGGGCGAAGCGCCGCCCAATGTCTTCGGCCGAGGATCCACGATTTTTGCCGATGGAAAACTTTTCGCGCTCGGCGAAGCGGGCCTGCTCGGCCTTTTCAAACCGAACACGGAAAACGTCGCGGAGGTCTCCCGCTGGCAGGTGCCCGGTCTCACGTATCCGTGCTGGGGCGCGCCCATCCTCGCCGGCAAACGCCTTTTCCTCCGCAGCGAAAACAAGCTCATCTGCCTGGTCGTCGCGAAGCCGTAGGCGTGAACGGAAGCTCACGCCGCGCTCTCCCGAGCGCGCCTACGATCCAAACCGCGCCCGGCGCCCCGTGGCTGCGACGCGATTGCAAGGTGCTTGGCACCCGCGCGCACCTCGGCTACTTCGTCCGCGATGAAACTTTTCGGCATCCTGCTCCTGCTGCTCGCGTGTGCGCGTGCGGATGAGGCAAGGCTGCGCGTGTCGTCATTCTCGACGATTCTCACCGAGATCGTGCGCGAGGTGGGTGGCGGCAAGGTGGAGGTGACCGGCCATGTGAAGCCCGGCGTGGATCCGCATGAATTCACGCCGACCGCAGCAGACCTGAAGATCGTCTCGTCGTCGGACATCATCCTCGTCTCCGCGCGGCATCTCGAAGGTTACGTCGGAAAATTGCGCGAGGCTTCGGGTGGAAAGGCTGCGCTGCTGGAAGTCGGCGATCAGCTTCCCGGCGCGGCGGACGATCCTCACTGGTGGCACAGCGTCGCGAACATCGAGCGCGCGACGGGCATCGTGCGAGATGAATTGAGCCGCCTGCGCCCCGGACTGCGTGCGGAATTTTCGGCGAAGGCGGCGGCCTACACGGATCGTCTCGAATCGCTCGCCAAGTGGGTGCGGGTGAAAGTCGCCGAGCTTCCGCGCGACCGGCGCAAGCTCGTGACGAACCACGACTCGTTCGGATATTTCGCGAGGGAGTTTGGTTTCACCGTGCATCCCATCGCGGGCCTCACGCAGAACGATCAGCCGGGATCGAAAAAGGTCGCGCAGATCATCGCCACGATCCGTGCGCAGGGCGTGAAGGCGATTTTTTCCGAGGACATCGAGAACCCGAAAGTGATCGAACAGATCACCCGCGAAACGGGCGCGAAGATCGGCGGAAAACTTTTCTCCGACGGCCTCGGCGCGGAACCGAACGACACGGTGGAGGCGATGTTCCGCCACAACGTCACAAAGATCGTGGAGGCGCTGAAGTAGATGCGCGGCTCGCCGATCCTCCGTGCGGTTTTTGTTTTTGTCGCGCTGCTCGCGTTCGCGCCGCTGCTCTGGAAAATGACGCGTCCGGCGGTCGCGAACCCGGTGCCTCAGCCGGAGGTGAAACGCGCGACCGCGGAAGCGCGGCTGAGTTTTTCCACCGCGGCGACGCGCGTGACGATCCAGCACCTCGGACGCGAAGTGTGGAGCAAGTCGTCGCCCACGACGGCGGAAGATTTCCCGCTGGAAATCCCGTGGCCGAAGGAAGGCGTCGAGCTGCATGTGATCGTCGTGTGGCCCGAGGCCACTCGCAGTGCCGCGCTGCGCGTCCGCCTCACTGCGCCCGACGGCACCGAATACGACCGCACCCTGTGGGGCGACACGGCTGCGGACGATGTGCTCGGATTCCCATGAAGCACGACCACGCACTCCGCATCGCGGACCTCACGGTCAGCTACCAGCGCATCCCCGCGCTGCACCACATCGGCTTCGAAGTGCATTGCGG
>JANXZI010000377.1 GCA_025355595.1 Spartobacteria bacterium | reverse complement strand
CGCACCGAGCGCTGGCGCTACATCCATTACGCCGACGGCTCGGAGGAACTCTACGACGAGCAGGCCGACCCGAACGAATGGACGAACCTCGCGGGTGACAAAAAATTTGCCGACGTGAAGCGCGACCTCGCGAAGTGGCTGCCGAAGGTGAACAAGAAGCCCGTACCCGGCAGCGCGCAGCGGATTCTCACTTACAATGCGGCGACGGGCGAAGTGAATTGGGAGGGCAAGGATGTGGGGAAAAATGATCCGATTCCCGACTGAGACGTGGCGCTCCACCTTTTGAAATCACATCATCGTCGCAGTCCGGCGCAACTCACCAAACTATGAAACAACTCGCCCTCTTCCTCGCCCTCTGTGTCTGTGCCGCGGCGTCCGCGATCGCGACCGACAGGCCAAATATCGTCTTCATCCTCGCCGACGATCTCGGCTGCATGGATGTCGGCGCGTTCAACCCGAAGACGTTTTACGAAACGCCGAACATTGATGCACTCGCGAGGCGCGGGATGAAGTTCACGCAGGCCTACGCGGCGTGCTGCGTGTGCTCGCCGACGCGGGGCTCGATCATGACGGGGAAATATCCGCCGCGCTTCGGCGTCACGGATTTCATCGGCGGGGCGCGACCGGAAAAAATGAAACCCGCGCCGAATGCAAATCATCTGCCGCTCGAGGAAACGACGATCGCGGAAGCACTGCGCGACGATGGCGGCTATGCGACGTTCTTCGCCGGCAAGTGGCATCTCGGCGGCGGCGAGTTTTATCCCGGTGCGCAGGGATTCCCAAAGGACCTCACGAACGGCGAGGGCGCGAAGGGCAACATGCAGTTCTGGTATCCGAAATCCGATCTGCCCGTGCCGGATCACAAGGACGATCTGAAGACGACCGAGCGCATCGTGAACGAGGCGGTGAAGTTCATCGGCGAACACAAGGACAAGCCGTTCTTCGCATATTTGCCATTCCTCGCCGTCCACACACCCATCGGTGCGCGGGCGGAACTCGTGGAGAAATACAAAAAGAAAGCGGAGCGCTCGCCGCCCGATGCGTGGGGTCAGGAGCGCGAGCGGCAGGTGCGCCTCGTGCAAAACAATCCCATCTATGCCGCGATGCTCGAACAGCTCGACACCGGCATCGGCCGCGTACTCGCTGCGCTGGAAAAAAATGGCCTCACGGAAAAGACGATCGTCGTCTTCATGTCCGACAATGGCGGCCTTTCGACGAGCGAAGGGCATCCCACTTCAAATCTCCCGTTCCGCGCGGGAAAGGGCTGGCCCTACGAGGGCGGCGTGCGCGAGCCGCTCATCGTCTGCGCGCCCGGCGTGACGAAGCCCGGCAGCACATGCGACTCGCCGGTGATCAGCACGGATTTCTATCCCACGCTGCTGCAACTCGCGGGCCTCGTGGCGAAGCCGCAGCAGCATCGCGATGGCGTGAGCTTCGTCCCGCTGCTGCGCGGCGAGACGATGCAGCGCGGCAAGCCGCTCTTCTGGCACTACCCGCACTACGGCAATCAGGGCGGGGCACCGCACGGCGCGATCCGCGACGGCGATTGGAAACTCATCGAGTGGTACGAGGACGGGGCGCTCGAACTTTACAACATCCCGCAGGACATCTCCGAACAGCACAATCTCGCTGCGAAAAATCCCGGCCAGGTGAAGGAACTCCACGCGAAACTCGTCGCCTGGCGCAAGGAAGTCGGCGCGGTGATGCCGACGCCAAATCCCGATTTTGATCCCACGAAAAAGAAACGGAAATGAAATCACTCCTCGCCCTCCTCAGCCTCGTCCTGCTTGCGCCGGCATTCGGCGCAGCGGCTCCGCAGAAGCCGAACGTCATCATCTTCCTCGTGGACGACATGGGCGTGATGGACACTTCGGTGCCATTCCTCACCGACGAATCCGGCCAGCCGAAGCGGTATCCGCTCAACGAATTTTACCGCACGCCGAACATGGAGCGGCTCGCGTCGCGCGGGATTCGCTTCAGCAATTTCTGCGCGATGAGCGTGTGCTCGCCGACGCGCACGTCGATCATGACGGGGCAAAATGCGGCGCGGCATCGCACCACGAACTGGATCAATCCCGACAGCAACAACGCCGGCCCGAGCGGCCCGCCGGAGTGGAACTGGCAGGGCTTGAAGAAGACGGACGTCGCGCTGCCGCGCCTCATGCAGTCGAACGGCTACCGCACGATCCACGTCGGCAAGGGGCACTTCGGCCCGCGCGAATCCGAGGGCGCGAACCCGCGCAACATCGGCTTCGACATCAATGTCGGCGGCGCTTCGATCGGCGCACCCGCAAGCTACTACGGGATGCAGAACTACGGCAACGCAGGCGGCACGGTGAAGAAGCAGTCGCCCGCAGCCGTGCCCGGCTTGGAAAAATATCACGGCACGGACACGTTTCTCAGCGAGGCGCTCACGCTCGAGGCGAAGTCGCACGTCGCCGACGCGGTGAAGGATGCGAAGCCGTTTTTCCTCTACTTCGCGCACTACGCGGTGCATGCGCCGTTCAATTCCGATCCGCGCTTTGCGGCGCATTACGCAGACTCCGGGAAGCCGCCGCAGGCGCAGGCCTTCGCGACGCTCGTCGAGGGCATGGACAAATCACTCGGCGACATGCTCGATCACCTCGACCATCTCGGCGTCGCGGAGAACACGCTCATCTTTTTCCTCGGCGACAATGGCTCCGATGCGCCGCTCGGGCATCAGCATGCTGTCGCGTGCGCCGCACCGCTGCGGGGAAAAAAGGGGTCGCACTACGAGGGGGGCATGCGCGTCGCATTCATCGCAGCCTGGGCAAAGCCGGATGCGGAGAACGCGCTGCAAAAACGCCTGCCGATTTCCGCGGGAGCGATCCAGACGCAGCAGGCCGCGGTGTATGACATGTTCCCGACGCTCCTCGCGCTCACCGGCGCGAACGCGCCCGCAAATCACATCGTGGACGGCGCGCGGCTCGACGTGCTGCTCACTGGAAAACGCGACGCAGCGCGCGATGAAAAATTCCTGATGCACTACCCGGACTCGCCGCATCGCACCGACTACTTCACTACGTATCGCGAGGGCGCGTGGAAAGTCATCTACCACTATTTTCCCTCCGAGGTGTCGGAGGGGTCTCACTACCAGCTTTTCAATCTCGCGAGCGATCCCTTCGAGCAGAAAAACCTCGCAACGACCGACCCTGCCGAGCTGAAACGCATGATGCAGGGCCTCATCGCCGGGCTGGAAAAACAGAACGCCGTCTATCCGGTGAACAAGGAAACGAAGTCGCCGGTGAAACCTGAGCTGCCGTAATCCGCATCGATTTTATGAAGCGCATCCTCGTCCTCCTATCGTCCCTTTGCTTGTTCGCATCCGCCGCACGCGCGGTGGACAAGCCGAACATCATTTTCATCCTCAGCGACGATCTCGCGCAGGGCGATATCGGGTGCTACGGGCAGAAGCTCATCCAGACGCCGAACCTCGACCGCATGGCGCGCGAGGGCACGCGCACGACGCAGGCGTACTGCGGCACGACGGTCTGTGCGCCGTCGCGCACGTCGCTGATCATCGGGCAGCATACGGGGCACTCGCCGATCCGCGCGAACCGCGAGATCGGCGCGGAGGGGCAGTTGCCGCTGCCGGCGGGGACATTCACCGTCGCGCAGCTTTTGAAAAGTGCGGGCTACGCGACGGGCTGCATGGGCAAGTGGGGCATGGGCATGTTCGACACCACGGGCAGCCCGCTGAAGCTCGGCTTCGATCATTTTTTCGGCTATAATTGCCAGCGGCACGCGCACTCGTATTTTCCGACCTATCTCTATAACGACGACCAGCGCTTCGCCCTGCCGGGCAATGACGGGAACACGAAAGTCGAAGGCAAGGGCGCGATCTACGCGCAGGATCTCATCGCGGATGAGACGCTAAAATTCGTGAAGGCGAACAGGGAC
>JANXZI010000368.1 GCA_025355595.1 Spartobacteria bacterium | reverse complement strand
CAGATTCACCAAGGCGGTCGAATGCACGAGGCGAGTCATTCAACGCCCAACGCCCAACGCCCAACGCCCAACGTCCAAAGAAGGTGCCCCTGCGCCGTGCGGCGTGAATTTGCATCCCACTTTTCCAGCCGCGATTCCTCGCAGCGTCGCGCATCCGCGGCTGTGTCAGCGCGGTGGCCTGGTGGCTCTGCGTCATGGTGGCGTGCGGCGGACTACCGCCACTGCCGATCCGTCGCGGTGACCTGCCGGAGGAATTTCATCTCGCTCAAGGCGCGGCCGGTTCCTTCGGCCACTGCGCTGAGCGGATCCTCGGCCACATGCACGGGCAGGCCCGTTTCCTCGCTGAGGAGACGGTCCAGACCGCGCAGGAGTGCGCCGCCGCCGGCGAGCACGAGGCCTCGGTCCACGAGGTCGGCGCTCAATTCGGGCGGGCAGCGCTCCAGGGTCACGCGAACATTGTCCACAATGGTGGAAATCGGCTCGAGCAGGGCCTCGCGGACTTCCTGCGAGGTGACGCTCAATGTCTTGGGCAGGCCTGCCACGAGGTCCCGTCCCTTGACCTCCATGCTCGTCTCCTTCTCGATCGGATAGGCGCTTCCGATCTTGATCTTGATGTCCTCGGCAGTGCGTTCGCCGATCATCAGATTATAGGCTCGCTTCATATATCCGATGATCGCGTCGTCGAGTTGGTCACCCGCGACGCGAACACTCCGGCTGAAGACGATGCCGGAGAGCGAGATCAAAGCCACCTCAGTGGTGCCACCGCCGATGTCGATGATCATGTTGCCTGCCGCATCCTGCACGGGGAGTCCGCAGCCGATGGCGGCGGCCATGGGCTCCTCGATGAGGAAGACTTCCCGAGCACCTGCATGCAGTGCCGATTCTTTCACCGCGCGTTTTTCGACCTCCGTGATGCCCGAGGGCACCGCGATGACAACGCGTGGACGTGGTTTGAAAAGAGTGCGCTTGCCGTGGACCTTCTGGATGAAGTGCCGCAGCATCGCCTCCGTGATTTCGAAGTCCGCGATGACGCCGGCCTTCAGCGGGCGAATCGCGACAATGTTTCCCGGCGTGCGCCCGAGCATCCTCTTGGCCTCGTCGCCCACCGCGAGCACCTTGCTCGTGCCCGCCTGCACTGCCACGACGGACGGCTCCCGCAGCACGATGCCGTGGTCCTTGACGTAAACAAGCGTGTTCGCCGTTCCGAGGTCTATTCCGATGTCGTTGGAGAAAAGTCCAAGTATGCCATTAAGCATCGCGCTTCCGAGAGTTGAGAAGGTGCGGGATTACCGCCCTTGCAAGTGGAGAAACCGGCGCGCGCCCGCCCGCTGAGGGGACTGGGTTGCGAAAATGGCGCGCGAGATTTCATGTGTCGTGAAAATAAGGGGCGGACTTTTAGGTTCCATGCGCAAGGGCGTCAAAGGAATTTCCCGCAAATGTCGTTTTTGTTGCGGCGCGCGGAGGAACCGCGGATGAACACGGATGAACGCAGATGGCACCGCTGTAAGAATCCCGCACAAGTTGCAAAGTGGCGGGCCTGATCCATGGATGAGGAGCGAGCGGCTGCGGAGTCGGTGCATCCGCTTTGGTGTCTTTGGTGTATTTCGTGGACGTGTCGATCCATCCGCGTTCATCTGCGTTCATCTGCGGTTCAACTTCCCCCGTGTCCGATTTGTGGTTGCGCCACGCGCGCGGCTCCCTTTCCTTCGGCACACTCCTGTGAAAGAAAAGCTCCTTCGCATCGCCATCCCTTTGATCATCGCGCTCATCGTCGTGATTTTTCAGCGCGTCAGCGCGCCGAAGATCGTGAACGAAGCCGGCCGCACCGCGCGTCTCGGCATGAACCCGCAGCAGGAACTCTCCCTCGGCGCGCAGGCCTACCAGCAAGTGCTCTCCGAGAGCCGCACGATCACCAGTGGCGCGAATTACGAAATGGTGAAGCGCTGTGCCGGACGGCTCACCGCGGTGACGGGCGAGGCGGGGAAAAATTTCCAGTGGGCCGTGTCCGTCGTGGAGAGCAATCAGGTGAATGCCTTCTGCCTGCCCGGCGGAAAAATCGTCGTGTACACCGGCATCCTCCCCGTCGCGCAGAGCGAGGCCGGCCTCGCGGTCGTGATGGGCCACGAGATCGCCCACGCCACAAATCACCACGGCGCCGAGCGAGTCCTCCAGGAGAAGACCGCCAACACGCTGCTCACCGGCGCGAATTTTTCCCTCTCCGGCACGGACCCGCGGCAGCACCAGCAGATCATGGGACTCATCGGTGCGGGCGCGCGCGTCGGCTACTTGCTGCCATTCAGCCGCGACCACGAGAGCGAGGCCGACAGCGTGGGCCTGAAGTACATGGCGCGTGCCGGCTACGATCCGCGCGAAGCCGTGGAATTCTGGAAGCGCATGAGCGCGCAGGGTGGGGGAGGCGCACCTCCGCAATTCCTCAGCACGCACCCTGCGCACGAGACGCGCATCGCGAGGCTCAAGGCGGAGTTGCCCAAGGCGATTGAGATCTACCACGCGGCAGGTGGAAAGTAGCGCCGGGGGCGATTTTGCTCCATGCCTTGCTCTCTGCATTCCCCACCGTCACATTCCCGTGAACATCCTGATGGCAAAACCAACCGCAAAATCACCGCCCAGTTCGAAGCCGCTTCCGGGGCGTCCATTTTACCACCGCTTCCTGCTGGCGCTGGCGCTGGCGGGTGGGATGCTCGGCTGCTCGCTGTCGCTCGGGGTTCTCGGGTATCATTTCATCGCGGGGTTGCGATGGGTGGATGCGCTGCTGGACGCCTCGATGATTCTCTCGGGCATGGGGCCGGTGAGCCCGCTCGCTTCGGATTCGGCCAAGGTGTTCGCCTCAGTGTATGCGCTGTTTTCCGGCGTGGTCTTCATCAGCTCCACGGGAATCCTGCTCGCGCCGGTCTTTCACCGCGTGTTGCACCGTTTTCACATCGAGCAGCGGGATTCGGATTGAAGTTCCGCGGCACGGGGAGGATTCCGGTTGCGTCGGACGGTTTCCGGCGCACAGGTTGCAGCCTATGAAACGAGACCCCCAGGGAGACCGCGCGTACCTCACGTCCATCGCACGCGGGGCGATGATCGAACGCGAGCTGGAGCCGGATTTTTCCCCGGCTGCGCTGGAGGAACTCGCGGGCATCCGCGGGCCTGCGACTGCGGAGGGGAGCGTGCGCGATCTGCGCGGGCTGCTGTGGGCTTCGATTGACAATGATGATTCGCGCGATCTCGATCAGCTCACGGTCGCGGCGCCGCTGGCGGGCGGTCGCGTGCGGGTGCTCGTGGCGGTCGCCGATGTGGATGCGCTGGTAGCGAAAGGCACGGCGCTCGACGGTCATGCGGTTCACAATACAACTTCGGTGTACACGCCTGCGGTGATTTTTCCGATGCTGCCGGAGACGCTGTCCACGAATCTCACTTCGCTGAACGAGGACCAGGATCGGATCGCCGTAGTGGCGGACATGGTCTTCGAGGAAGATGGGACGCTCGCGGAGTCGGAGCTTTATCGGGCGCAGGTCCACAATCGCGCGAAGCTCGCCTACCGGAGCGTCGCCGCGTGGCTCGATGGCACGGGACCGGCGCCGCAGCGGGTGCAGGCCACGCCGGGGCTGGATGAGAACCTGCGCCTCCAGAATCGCATCGCGCAGCAGCTCGCGGCGACGCGGCACCGGCACGGGGCACTGAGTCTGGAGACCGTGCAGGCGCGGACGGTTTTCACGGGCGACGCCGTCACCGGGCTCGAAGCGGATCGGAAGAATTGCGCGAAGCAGCTCATCGAGGATTTCATGATCGCGGCGAATGGCGTGACGGCGGCCTTTCTTGAATCGCGGAAGCTGCCTTCGCTGCGCCGCGTGCTGCGGTCGCCCGAGCGATGGGAACGCATCGCGCGCGTGGCCGAGCAATACGGCGTGCAGCTCCCGGCCGAGCCGGATGCGGCGGCGCTCGAGACTTTCCTCACGCAGCGGCGCAAGGTGGACCCGGAGAAATTTCCCGACCTGTCGCTCACGATCGTGAAGCTCGTCGGACGCGGTGAGTATGCCGTGGATCTCCCCGGCAGCGTCCCGCCCGGACACTTCGGCCTCGCCGTGAAGGACTACTCGCACTCCACCGCGCCGAACCGCCGATTCCCCGACGTAATCACGCAGCGGCTGCTGAAGGCCGCGCTCGCCGGTGCTCCCCTGCCCTACACGAACGCGCAGCTCGCCGAACTCGCCGCGCACTGCACGGAGAAAGAGGACGCTGCGACGAAGGTCGAACGTCAGGTGCGGAAGTCCGCGGCGGCACTGCTGCTCTCCGACCGGATCGGCGAGCACTTCGACGCTATCGTGACCGGCGTGACGGAACAGGGAACATGGGTGCGGCTTTTCAATCCACCCGTGGAAGGCCGGCTCGACGGCGGCACGCAGGGTCTCGATGTCGGCGACCGCACGCGCGTGAAGCTCGTGAGCGCGAATGCGCAGCGCGGCTTCATTGATTTCGTCCGCGCCTGACGCGCCGACAGGCTGGAGCAAGGAAAATCGGGACGCTCTGCCCGGCTATTTTCTCGGGTGATTTTTTGGGGACGAGGGAGAGAAGACGGAGGGGTGTCCTTTCCGGCTTCACGGCCGTGAAGGCGGTCGCATCCGCCGCAGCCATCTGCGCAATCCCCTCGGCCAGCGGCAGCCGATCGATCACGACGCTTTTACTACCATCTTTCGGAAATAATCTAACAAGGAGACGCGTAGCGTCGGCGACAACAATAGCCGTGGGTGACGAGTCTTCGAGGAACCCACGGATCGAGACCATTTGAGGGATGAGCGGCGTAGCGCCGCCACCCTGGGCTGCTGTGAATGGTAACTGGTGAATACTGACTGGTCTTCCAGTTTTTATGAGGTAATCGGGGCTGGATACCAGTCACTTCTCACCAGTCACACCCTGTGTGCCCGTTCGATGAACCCATCACATCACGCGTGACACAGCACTAACTGCTGTGTGGCGTGAGATTAGACTCCGTGGTGGCCGACGCAACTGGCTTTGGCGTTTCCGGCACGGCGGACTGGCTGGTGATGCAGATGTCCTCGGCGGCCTCGGCTTCATAGACCTGCTTCGCACGTTTGATTTCGTCCTCGTTGCGCGCATGCACCGAGATGAGATAGTTCCCGGTCTTCAGTTTGCCCTCGTAGATCCTCGCCTCGATCTCGGGGGTGCCGAGGCCGATCAATCCGCCGACGACTCCGCCGCTGGCAGCACCCACGGCAGCACCGCTGAGCGCGGCGAGGATGGGGCCGGCGGCAACGAGCGGGCCGACTCCAGGGATGGCGAGTGCCCCCAAGCCGGCGAGCAGCCCGACGATTCCGCCGGCAAGCCCGCCTGCGGCGGCACCGGTGGCCGTTCCCTCGGGCGCCTTGGTGGCCTTCACATGGCCGATGTCATGGCGGGATCCGGTGTCCGGCATGACGATGGAGATTTCCGACGAGATGAACCCCGCGAGATGCAGCCGATCGAGGATGCGTTCGGCGTGGGGGCGGGAGTGTGAGATGCAGAAGACGGCGATTTTGGACATACAGTGTGGATGGGTAGGTTTGTTGTGATGTGGAGCTTCTCCTTGAATGAGTCCCGGGCCTCCGATGTCATTTCCAGATGCCCAGAAAGTGAAGGATGAACATCACCAGCGGAGCGACGATGAGAATGTGAATGAGATTGCCCCCGACCTTAAAGGCCAAGCCGGCAGCCCAGAGGAGAATCAAAATAACGCGGATGAAGAGCATATCCGTGGATTGCAGCCCGTCCCGCTTCTGGCGGGATGGGAATGGGCCCCGGCGTACCCTGCCGTTACTTACCGAACACTTTTTTCACGTCCCCGACTTTCCTTTGGACATTGCCTGCGGTTTTTTCCGCAGTTCCACGGTCTTGGAGGCCCGGGTTGCCGACCACCTTGCCGACGACCTCCTTGATCTTGCCCTTGGCTTCGTGTGCTGCGCCTTTGATTTTGTCTGTGGTGCTAGTTTTCATGCTCGTAGTATCGTAGCCGGGACGAATCCCGGATGTATTTTTCATGTGAAAGGGATTGGACGGCACATGGTCACTTTACTTTGATTCCGTCCTTAGCACGATAGAAGGAGGAGACAGGAATGCATCACTGCCGGACCGTCACTGGCATGCCAATCGTGCTGGCCTCGTAAAATTGCCTCGCCTTCCAAGACGAAAGGCGGACGCAGCCATGTGAGGCCGGATAACCGGGCCGGTTTCCCTCATGTAAGCCATAGCCGGGGCTGAATTCGACGAAGTACGGCATGGATGCGCCGAGATAGTGGGAGCCGGGAGGCCCCGAGTCTTTGCGCGAGTCCACGCCGGCTTTCACGATGTGTCCGTCAGCGTTCACGAAGTCGCCGTAAATGCCTGAGCGGTGCGCGATGTCCTTGCGGATGACGTGGAAATTCCCGGCGGGAGTGGAGTGACCTTCGCGACCGGTGGAGATGGGGGCTTCCGACACCACGGTCTTCCCCCTGCGGAGATATGCGCGCTGCTCGTGCAAGCTGATGAGGACGGAGGGCTTTCCCCCGCCGGAGCGCACCGGGCTGAATATGTCGCAGCCGGTGAAACAGCATGCGGCGGAGAGGAAGATTGCGGCTCTTGGGAATAAATTCATTAAGCAACCCTTGAACTTGGCAGAATCCCGCGACTACTCTTTCGCCTCGGGCAGCCCATTCACCTGCTCGGCGGTCGGGAGATGATCGGGGTGATGATGCTGCGCCTCCGCATTTTGATGCTTGCTGTCCTCTTTCTTCACATGCTCGTCGTGCTTCTGCTCTTCCAGCTTGTGCTTATTTTTCGGTGAGTTGTCGCCCATGTTTTTTGTGAGGTGAGCCCGGTTATTTGCGGTAGCCCGTCGTGGTGGTGGCTTGAACTGATTGTGTGGCGGGTTCGCGGTGCGCGCACGCAGCGGTGGCGAAGGCGATGACGGCGAGGAGTAATTTGAAGATTTGGTTCATAGAGTCGGGAATTGGATGGAGCGGGACTTGGACGTATTAGTAGCGACCTGGGTTATACAGGCCGCCGTAGTAATACTGGCCGTTGTGACTATAGCGATCGTTGTAGTATCGGCCATTCGACTGGTAGCGCCCAACCTCGCGCCGGCCCCCGTAATAGTACCTGCCCTGATGGCTGTAATAGTCACCCCGGTAATCCCCCGGCAGCGAAGCGTAAACTCCCGGTCCTTGGACGACGACTTGCCGGCGATGGTATCGCGGCCCTTCTTCGACGTAGCATCCGGCCAGCAAAGTGATGGCGGCGAGTGAAAGCACGGGGATGGCAATTCTTTTCCGGAGTGTGGTGGTGATGTTCATGGTAGTGATGGATTCGCGCATCAGCGGGA
>JANXZI010000354.1 GCA_025355595.1 Spartobacteria bacterium | reverse complement strand
CTACCTCGTCGCCGGCCTCGTGGAGCGCGACGAGGTAGAGGTTGTGGCGTTTCGCGAGCGTGCCGAAGAATTCCGTCGAGGGCCCGGGGATGGCTTCGGCGACATCGGGATACTTTGCGCCACCGCCGAGCGTGAGCGTCTCGGGGAGCACGACGAGGTCGGCCCTTTTCTTCGCAGCTTCCGCGATGAGCGGCTCGAATGCGGCGCCGCGCTCCGCCGCGGTCTTCGCGTCGCGCGGGACGAAGTGGACGGCCGCGAGCCGCGCGATGCGCGGTGCAGGCGGTGCCACACTCACGAGCGAAATATTGCTCCACTCGACCGTTGTCTCTGCGGCCCAGCGGAATTCCAATTCGACGACTGCGCGCGCGGCCTTCGAAGGTGCGCGATACGTGCCGGAGACCTCGATCCACGAATGCGGATCGCCCGCGGCATCCGCCGGGTATTCCGGCTCTGCGCGCGGCACGCGGCCATGCTGATAGGTCGCGGAGGAGGGTTCATCGTGGAGCACGGGCTTGCCGGCTTCATCCTGCCAGAGGATGCGAGCGACCGCCGACCGTCGCGGGTCGCCGGGGCCGGTGATTTTCCGCAGCACCGAGAAGTGCCAGTGCTTCCCGCCCTCGACGGGAAACGTGTGCGTCCAGCGTCCCATGAGACCTTCGCGCTTGTCGGATGAGATGATGAAACTGCCGCCGCGGTCCGGCCCGCCTGCCGGATCGAATGCGAAGTCCGGCGCGATCTCTGTGCGTGGCGAAGCGGTTTCCCATCCGGGAGGCGCGGCGTGCGCGGTGCAGGCAAGGAGGAGCAGCAGTGCGGCGAAAAAGGCGCGGGGCAGGGGAGGGAATTTCATGGCGGTGATGATGTGACTACGTGCCGGGCTGAATCTCTGCGACGGCATAGACGAGAAAGGCCGGCATCTCGAATTTCAGCCGTCCGGTTTCGAGCTTCGAGGCAATCTCCACCGGCGTCGGCGACTCTGGCGTGAAGACGGTCACGCGCGGATTTTTGAACTCCGCCGGGAGCGCCACATCGCACGCGAATGCTTTCGTCGCGATCGGTTTTTCATCCTCGATTCCACGTCCGGGACTCTTCGGTTTTTCGGGCTCGATGCGATTGTAGTTCACAAAGTGGAAGTGGAGTTTTCCTCCGCTCGCCGGCACGGATGCGGAGACGCGCACGGTCTTCGGCGCGTCGAAGCGGCTCCATGATTTTTCCTCAGTGGCTGCGTCCTTCACGGTGCGCGCCGCCTTGAGATGCTCCGGCACCGCGACATCGTCGGGGAGAATCGCGAAGAGTCGGTGCGCGTCGAGCAGGCCGTGGCCGGTGTCCTTGAAATTCAGCAGCGCGTCCATTTTCCCCTCGTGGATCGAGGTGCGCGGATAGATCAGCAGCGATTCGGCGTGCGGGCGCGCGCCGCGGAAGACGGGGTCGTGCTGTGCGATGAAACGATAGTAGCGGACGATCTCCGCGCGCGCTGCGGGATCCTTGAAGCGCGTGTAGAATCCCATCGGCACGCCGCCGTTCGCCGCGAGTTCCGCGATGGCGACGCGCGTGCGCGTGCTCTCGTATTTTCCGAGGACAAAGGGCCGTCCGCCGAGCGCGCCGCCGAGGTAGCGCGCCTGGAGTGTGCCCTCGCCGAGCCAGCCATTCGCGAGGTCCGTGTAGCACGCGCTCGCGCCGGTGCTGTACCACGCGTAGTCCTCGCCGCGCGCCCACAGCTCCGCGGGCAGCAGGCAGCGCTCGTCGCCGCTCACCTGGTTGAAATCACCGAGGTGATTCCATTGCCCGAGGATCAGTCCCGGCTTCAGCTTTCTCGCGTAGTCCACGAAGACCTCGTCGTAGGCGCGCTTGTTCGCGATTTGTGAAAACCGGAGCATTTCGCGCCGCAGCGGCGTGGATTCCGCAGGCGGATGCCAAGCGACGATCTCCGGGAAGACGTGCGTCGCGATGTCCGCGATGCCAAACTGATCCTTGAGTTGCGCCGCGGTGAAGCGCTCGCGCATGTATTCGGTGAAGGCCTTGCGGCAGTGCGTGCAGAGGCAGTTGTGGCGGTAGAAATAATTGATCATGTAGCCGTCCACGCCACGCTCGATGCCGCGCTTGGCCCACGCCTTCAGCACGGTGCGCCAGTGCGGATTCACGAGGCAGCCCCAGTATTCCTTCATGCCGCCGATCTTGTAGCTGTTGTTCACGATCGGCGCGCCGTCGGCGTCCACTTCGAGCAAGTCCTTCGCATCGGCGACGGGCTTCGGGCCGAGTTCGCGCTCGTCCCAGTGGTCGCGGTAAAATTTGAAAAATCCGCGCGGTCCCTCCGGTCCGTCGGGATCGCCCACGAGGAATTTGATATTGAAATGGCCGACCACTTTCACATTCCGCGCATGAAGCTGGCGGTTCAGTTCGGTGAACCAGTCGCCGCATTCCACGATCCCGCGCACGGGAAAATGCGCCGGGTATCCCGCAAACTGCGCCGTGTGCGAGAGGCTCCAGAAATGCCCGCCGTAAAATCCCACCTGCGCGACCTCGGGCCGCGCGTCGTCCACAAATTTCAAATACTCGGGATCGCCGTACGCATCCCAATGCGCGATCATCCTCGTGAAGCGGATGCGCGGCGCATCGTCGGCATTCACTGGGCGCGTGCCCGCATCGGAAAACATGGAGAGGAGCACGAGAGCGAACAGGAACGGGCGGTGCATGGGAGTTTGGGGAGGGGTGGAGAATATGTGGCGGATGTCTGCGAGTGAAAGGGAAAGCAGACTGCCTGTGCAGGGTTGCCATGACCGTGGCTCAATTTGAATTATCTAACGCGAGGTCATCCGCGGAATGACAGGTGATCGCCAGAGCGTGCTTGATCGTCTGTTGTGAGATCCACGGGATCCTTCGGCCGCTCAGGCTCCCTCAGGATGACCGCGTTTTTTTTGAGGCGTCGGCTTTCAGACAAAGCACTTAGTCTCTACGCTTCCGCCAGCTTCATCATTATCTACCGCATGATTCCCCGCCAGTTCCCCCTCGCCGCCCTCGTCGCCACCGCGCTCTTCCGCCTCCACCAGCCAGCACTCGCCGCCGACCCCGGCTTTGCCATCGAGAAGACGGCCGGCGGCGGCGTGACCATCAAAGTGAACGGCCAGGTCTTCGCCGAATACGTCGTGGACCAGGCGAACAAGCCGTACCTCGCGCCCGTCTTCGGCCCGACGGGCAAGCAGATGACGCGCAACTACCCGATGAAAAAAGTCGAGGGCGAGCAGACCGATCATCCGCACCACCGCGGCATCTGCTTTGGCAACCAGGGCATGGCCGGCTTGGACGCATGGGAGGAGCCAAAGACCCTCTCGGAGGCGGAGGCGAAAAAGCCCGGCTCCACTGCCGAGCGCGCGAAGCACATCGGCTACATCAAGCATCGCGAATACAAGGAAATGAAGGCCGATGCCAAGGAGGCTGTCGTCGTCGCCGTGAGCGACATCAACGACTCCACTGGCAAAAAGCTCCTGGAGGAGCAGCACCGCATGACCTTCCGCGCCGATGCCGACACGCGCACGATTGACTTCGACCTCGACTACATCGCCAGCGAGGGGCCGGTCGAGTTCAAGGATGTGAAAGACGCGGGCTTCAGCATCCGCGTGCCTTCGGAGATGGCTGTCGAGATTGACAAAAACAAGAAGGGCAGCGGCCACATCATCATCAGCGAGGGTCTCACCGACGCCGCCGCGTGGAGCAAACGCGCGAAGTGGTGCGACTACTATGGCAGCGTCGGCGGCGAGGCGCTCGGTGTCGCGATGCTGAATCATCCGTCCAGCTTCCGCTTTCCCACCCCGTGGCACGTCCGCACGTATGGGCTCTTCACCGCGAATGCCTTCGGCCCGCACAGCCTCGACAAGACTGCGGATGACGGGACCTTTGAGCTGAAAAAAGGCGAACGGGTGAAGCTGCGCCACCGCCTCATCTTTCACAAAGGCGACGAGAAGATGGCGAAGATCGCGGAGGCCTTCGAGGCTTACGCCAAAGAGGTGAAGTAAGAAACCGCGGGTTCAACGGGTGCCCTTTCCATGCCCGCTTTCACGTCACCGCGGAAGGCTCGTTGACCGCGGCGGGCAAAGCATGAACGCTGTCGGGAAATGAAGAGCGAGATCCACCAGTTTTGCACCATCTGCTCGCAGAGCCTCGGCACGCTGCCGGAGGCGATCCGCGCGGCGGCCACGCAGTTCGAGCACGGCGGCGGGGCGCTGCAAGGCTCGCTGATCACGCTGAATGATCTGCGTGCGCGGCTGCGTTCGCTCACGGACAAGCTCGAGAGCCAGAACGCCTACCTGCTCATTTTCGGCCCGCTGAAAAGTGGCAAGAGCACGCTGATGAACGCCATCAGTGGCGCATACGTGAGTGAGGTGACTTCGCTGCCGGGGTATCCGTGCCTCGTGTTCGTGCAGCACTCGGATGCACCGCGCCACTCGGTCACGCGCTACAACGGCCGCGAGACGATCCTCGGCAGCGGGATGGAACTGAAGGCCGTGGTGGAGGACGCGCATCCCGTGCTCGCCGCGCAGATCCGCGCGGCGGAGGAGCGGGGCATCACTTTCGATCCCGCGGTGAATTTTCCTGAGACGATCCGGCGCGTGGACATCAAGGTGCCGGTGCCGCCGCTCGACGAATCCGCGATGATCCTCGTGGACACGCCGGGGCTGTACAGCCGGATGAATTTCGGCTACGACGTGCTCACACGCGAGTTCCGCGACGGCGCGGCGTGCGCGGTCTTCGTGGTGAAGACGGACAACCTTTTTCTCGAGCAGGTTTTCGCGGAGTTCAGTCGGCTCATCGAGATTTTCAGCCGCATTTTCATCGTGGTGAATGTGGACACCGGCAAGCGCGACCTGGCACCGGACGGGAGCCTGACGCCGAGCGCCGAGAGCGAAAATCCCGAGCGCGTGCTGGAGGCATTCCGCACGCTCTCGATGGCGGGCCCGCTGCGCGCGGCCTACGATGCGGGGCGCGTGCGGATTCACGCTGTGGATCTGATGAGCGCGGGCTCCGCGATTCTCTCGCGCAGCGACGGGAAGCGGAAGCGGCTGCCGGCGTTCGATGCATTCCAGAATGATCTGATCGAGTACCTGAACAGCAGCGACTACACGCGCGAATTCATCGGCGACAGTCTGCGCCAGTCGCAGACGCTGTGCACAGAGATGCAGGCGGTCATGGCGAACGAGGAAGTCGCGGCGCTGCGAAAAAAGCAGGACCTTCTCGGTGCGGAGATTCTCGCGGTGAACGCAAAAATCGCCGCCACCGATCAGCTGCTCCAGGCCGACTGGAACGCACTTTTCCAGCCGCTGCGCGAGGAGCACCGGCGCGGCGTGGAGGACGCGGTGGCCGCGAAGACCGCGCAGGTGCGCGAGGAAATCCGGCAGGGCTTCTCGCGCTGGATGGCGGGGAGCGACAGCCTCGTCGCGCTGTCGCACCTGCACTGGAATCCCGCGCTGACCGACGCGGCGCACTCGCTCGCCGACGACAGCCGTGCGCGCCTCCAGCGTCTGTCCGGCACCGTCCATGCGGGTCTCCATCTCGGGCCGGAGATGATCACCGACTTGAAGATTTCGGGCTTTTCGCTGCGAGAAAATGGCGAGCGCGCGTTTGCATCCGCACGCGCGGACGAAAATCTCGCGGCCTACCGGATGTCCGTGAACATGGAGACGATTCCCGTGCGGAAGACGCTGGCCGACTGGCTGCTCTTCCGCCGCCGCGCGAAAGTCCGCCAGCGGCTGTTCGGAGCGGACGGGAGCCTCGCAATCGCGCCGTCGGACAAGGAACGCCGGCTGCCGGCGGGCAGCCGCGCGGAATTTGAGCGCCAGTGGGAAGTCACGATCGGAGAGCGCTTCCCCGCGAAGCCGGTCGCCTTCGCCGAGCGGCTCGCTGAGAGTTACGCTGCGGCTGCCGCCGAAAATATCCGCGCCGGGCTGCGCGATCTGCGCGCCGTATTCGCTGCGGAGCGGGACGCGCGGCAGGTGCCGTTCAATGTGCAGGCCGCGATCCTCCGCTCTGCGAATGACCTAGAGCACCAGGCTGTGCGCGTGAGCCGCGACCTCGATCTCCTTTCCGACAAAGAGGCCGGCCTCGTCGC
>JANXZI010000335.1 GCA_025355595.1 Spartobacteria bacterium | reverse complement strand
TTGCCTGTTCCTGTGATCGGTGCCGCAAGCGAGCCACACTTGCGACAGGTCAGGGCTTGGTCGCCATAAAGCTGCTGGCGTCGGGAAAAATAATAAACCGCGTAGCCAAGAACGATGAAGATGATAAGAACTGGGTACGTGTAAAAGGCGGCAATCACCATGCCGATCCCCCAAAGCAAACCAAGAGCTTCGGTCGTGCTGGATTTGCGTCGTGCCATAATCGTTCGTTTAGAGGATGTGAGAGGATACGCCTAACATCTGATTAGCCCGCGCACTGATTCCATTTTGCTCGGTCTAGACGGGAGGCGCGGCGTCATGGGTGCGAAGGGTTTCCGGGCCGTGCATCAGAGTCAAACCGAAATATCTTTGCGCTTGGCGAGGGCGGCGCGGTCGGTATTTTCCGCGGCGCACCCGCCAGACGTGATAGACCGAGCGGGCGGATGGGCGTCGGGAGGGTTTCGAAGAAGCCGGAACCGAGGCACACGACGATCGGTGTCCTTGAAAAATGCCCGAAAGGGGCGGATTTGACTGAAATTTGCCCTTTGCTGACTGGATTTGTCCACCTGCTGAGCGTTTCGCGGGGCTGGCGGACTGGATTTGTCCACCTGTCGAGTGATGCGGAGGTGTCGCTGTCCAAACGGGAGGGGTTGACGAGTGATTCGCGGGCGTTGCTGACTGGATTTATCCACCTGCCGTCCGATTCGCGGGGCTGGCTGACTCGCTGCTGTCCGACGACGACGATGACGCGCTGCTCGCCGACGAATCCGACGAGTCGCTGCTGTCGGACGAGTCGCTGCTGTTCGACGACGAGGACGACGCGCTGCTCGCCGACGAATCCGACGAATCGCTGCTGTCGGACGAGTCGCTGCTGTTCGACGACGACGACGCGCTGCTCGCCGATGAATCCGACGAATCGCTGCTGTCGGATGAGTCGCTGCTGTCCGACGAATCCGATGAGTTGCTGCTTTGCGAGGAGGACGACGATAAGCTGCATTCCGACGACTCGCTCGAATCCGAGGAATCGCTGCTCTCAGAGGAGTCGCTGCTCTCGGAGGAAGATGAGGAAGATTCTTCCTCGGAAATGAGACGGGTGCCTTGTGCGGGGGAGATGCGCTTTTTTGCCATGGGAGAAGAATGTGACCAACCTTGTCCGAGCCTTAACAGTCCGCAAACTCGGCTGACAAGCGAAAGCTGCGGCGGGTAGTGGCTCATTTCAAGTAACCGGCGATGCAAGCCTCCTCAAGTTTCCGCAAAAAATATCTAACGCAGGCGCATTCCCCGCGTTGACCACCATGAATTCATTGTTAAGTTTACCCACCACCACTCCTATGAACCTCTCCGAACATCGCCCCAGCCAAGCCGACTACTGCTTCACCCGCCGCCAATTCCTCAACCGCTTCGGGATGGGCTTCGGTGCCCTGAGCCTCGCGGGTCTCCTCGGCGACACCGCGCATGCGGCCGCCAGCCTGTCGCCGCTCGACGCCCGCGCGCCGCATTTTCCGGGCAAGGCCAAGCGTGTCATCCACATTTTCTCCCAGGGCGGGCCCTCGCACATCGACACGTGGGATCCGAAGCCGGGCATGGCAAAATATGCGGGCCAGGATGTGCCGCTGATCGGCGGCCTGCCGCTGCCGTCGGTTTTCAATTTCAGCAAGATGGGCCAGAGCGGCGTCGAGGTCAGCGAGATCTTCCCGAACATCGGCAAGAGCATCGATGAGATCGCGGTGATCCGCTCGATGACGACGGATGTCCCGGCGCACGAGTTTGCGACGCTGATGATGAACACCGGCACGGGCCGCCTCGTGAAGCCTTCGATGGGTGCGTGGGCGCTCTACGGCCTCGGCACGGTGAATGAAAACCTGCCGGGCTTCATCGCGCTCGGAGGCGGACTTGGCGGCGCGGCGAACTGGCGTTCCGCATTTCTGCCCGGCGCGTACCAGGGCACGCTGGTGAGCAGCGTGAGCGCGCCCGCGGAGAAGATCATCGAGAACATCCGGAGCCACTATTCGACGCTCGATCAGCAGCGCAAGCAGCTCGACGTGCTCCAGAAGCTCAACGAAATGCACGCCGAGCAGATGAAGCGCGAGCAGGCGCTCGAGGCGCGTATCCAGTCGTTCGAACTCGCATTCAAGATGCAAACCGAGGCGACTGAAGTCTTCGACGTGACGAAGGAGCCGCAGCACATCCGCGACATGTATGGTGACACGGAGACGGGACGCCGCATGTTGATCTCGCGCCGCCTCGTGGAGAATGGCGTGCGCTTTGTCCAAGTCTGGGCGGGCGGCTGGGATCATCACACCGATGTGAAGGGCAACCTCCGCAAGCAGGCCGAGGCCATTGACCAGCCGGTCGGCGCGCTCCTGCAGGATCTCAAGCAGCGCGACATGCTCAAGGACACGCTCGTGGTGTGGGGCGGCGAATTCGGCCGCACCCCGCGCCACGACAAGGGCGCGCGCGGCGAACCCGGACGCGACCATCACCACAAGGCGTTCTGCTCGTGGATGGCCGGCGGCGGCATCAAGGGCGGCCAGGCCTACGGCACGACCGATGAATTCGGCTACGACGTGGCGGAGAACAAAGTCCACGTGCATGACCTGCACGCGACGATCCTGAACCAGCTCGGCTTCGATCACGAGAAGCTCACCTATCGCTACAATGGCCGCGACTTCCGCCTCACGGATGTCTTCGGCAATGTCGTGAAAGACCTCATCGCCTAATTTTTCCCCATGAGCAAAAGCACCACGCGCATCTGCTTCGCCACCGCCGTGGCGGCGCTGCAACTCCCGAATTTCGCAGTCGCGGCGGCCGTCTCCGATCTCACGCAGCTCGATTTTTTCGAGAAAAAAATCCGGCCCGTGCTGGCGAAGGAATGCTACGAGTGCCACAGCGCCGATGCGAAGAAACTGAAAGGCGGCCTCTATCTCGACACCGCCGAGTCTGTGCTCAAAGGCGGCGACAGCGGCCCGGCGATCATCCCCGGCAAGCCCGAGAAGAGCCTGCTGCTGATCACCATGCGCCACGAGGACAAGGATCCCGACATGGCCATGCCGCCGAAGAAGGACAAACTCTCCGACGCAGTCATCGCGGATTTCACGCAGTGGATCAAAATGGGCGCGCCCGATCCGCGCGACGGCAAATCCTCGCGCAAGCTCGCGTGGGATTCCGACACCGCGAAGAAGCACTGGGCCTTCCAGAAAATCACGAACCCGCCCGTGCCGAAAGTCGCGGACACAAAACACTTCGTCCAAAACCCGATTGATGCCTTCGTCCTTGCGAAGCTCACCGAGAAAAAACTCACGCCCTCCGCAAAGGCCGACAAGCACACGCTCATCCGCCGCGTCACGTATGACCTCAGCGGCCTCCCGCCGACGCCCGCGGAAGTGGACGCCTTCCTCGCGGATAACTCGCCGAACGCCTTCGAGAAAGTCGTGGATCGCCTCCTCGCCTCGCCCCGCTACGGCGAGCGCTGGGCCCGCCACTGGCTCGACATCGCGCGCTACGCCGATACGAGCGGCGACCGCCAGGGCGGCGGCAAGCGCGTGCCGCTCTACCCGCACGCGTGGACGTATCGCGACTACGTGATTGATTCGTTCAACAAGGATCTGCCCTACGATCAGTTCATCATCGAGCAGATCGCCGCGGACCGGCTCCCGGAGTCGAAGACGGAAAAATCCAAGCTCGCCGCGCTCGGCTTCCTCACCGTCGGCAAGCGTTTCATGGGAAATGCGAACGACGTGATTGACGACCGCATTGATGTCGTCACGAAGGGCATCATGGGCCTCACCGGCGCGTGCGCGCGCTGCCACGATCACAAGTTCGATCCCATCCCGACGAAGGACTACTATTCGCTCTATGGTGTCTTCACGAGCAGCGACGATGTCGCCGAAGGCGTTGCGCTGACCGACCCGGAGAAAAATCCGCACTTCAAGGAATTTCAAAAAGCCGTCGCCGACGTGGACGTGGAACTCGATCGCTACCGCGATGCCGAGGCCGCACGCTTGCTCTCCGGCATGTTGGAAAAATCCGGCGACTACATGCTCTTCGCGCACGAGGCGAAATCCATGGCCTCGAAGGGCGGAAAAAAGAACGACAATTACCGCATCCTCGCCCGCGACAAGGGGCTGAAATCCGAGCTCTCAGCGATCTGGCTCGACCGCGTGAAGACCATCGAAGGCGGCAAGAAGGACGACGCCGTCTTCGGCGCTTGGGTGAAATTCGCGGAACTGCCCGCTGACAAATTCACCGAGGCCGCGCCTGCGCTCACGAAGGAAATCGCCGCGTCCAACACGGTGACGCCTGCGATTGCGAAGGCCTTCGCCGCGAAGACTCCCGCCTCTCTCAAGGAAGTCGCCGCGATTTACACCGAGGCATTTGGCACGCTCCACAAGCAGCTCAAGCTCGATGAATTCCTCGGCTACAAGGGCGGCGGACGCAAGAGCTTCGACATCGCTAGGACTCAGGTCGCGCTCGCCGACGCCGACATGGACGCGTTGCGCAAGCAGATCTACGGCGCAGGCTCAATCGTTCTCCCCGACGAGGGCAATATGCAGCGCGCGCTCGGCAACCAGTTCTCCACGCAGCAGAACGCCATCCGCGCCAAGGTCACGACGCTCGAACTCACGCACCCCGGCGCGCCCGTGAAGGCGATGTCCGTCACTGACAAGGACAAGCCGCGCGACGCCGCCGTGCTCATCCGCGGCGAGCCCGCGAACCGCGGCGACATCGTCCCGCGCCAGTTCCCCGCGCTCCTCGCGCCGGATCGCAAGCCCTTCACCGATGGCAGTGGCCGCCTGGAAATGGCGAAGCTCATCGCGAGCCGCGACAACCCGCTCACCGCGCGCGTCATCGTGAACCGCGCATGGCAATGGCATTTCGGCCAGGCCATCGTCCGCACCGTCAGCGACTTTGGCACCCGCTCCGAGCCGCCCACGCATCCCGAGATGCTTGACCACCTCGCGACGTGGCTCATGGACAACGGCTGGTCGCTGAAAAAGCTCAACAAGCTCATCGTCATGTCCGCGACCTACCAGCAGGACAGCCGTGCGAACGACGCCGCGATGAAGAGCGACCCGACGAACCAATGGCTCTGGCGCGCAAACATCCAGCGCCTCGACTTCGAGCAAGTGCGCGATTCGCTCCTCACCCTCGGCGGCAAGCTCGACGTCACGATGGGCGGCACACCCTTCTCGATGACTGGGGGCGGTGGCGGCGGAAAGGGCAGATACGCCTCCGTCGATCTCAGCGGAACCAACGGCAACCGCCGCTCCGTCTATGCGTTCATTGATCGTTCCGCACTGCCGGAAATGCTGAACACCTTCGACTTCGCCAATCCCGACATGTCCACCGGCGAGCGCATCATGACCACTGTGCCCCAGCAGGCGCTCTTCATGATGAACAGCCCCTTCCTCATCGAGCAGGTGAAAAACATCCTCGCCCGCGCCGACTTCCCGAAGACGGCACCCGACGTGGAAAAAGTGCAATTCATCTTCCGCACCGCATTCCAGCGTCCACCGACCGCCGCCGAACTGAAACTCGCCGAACAATTCCTCGGCTCCGAAGCCCCGCAGCCGAAGACCGGCGAGACCGCACCCGTCGCCATCGGCCAAGCCGCGGAACTCGAGGCCAAGCTCCGCAAAAAATCCGGCACCAGCCAGATGCAGCCGCTCAACGCCCTCGAGCGCTACACGCAGATCATCCTGCTCACCAACGAGCTGATCTTCCTGAACTGATCGTCTCTCCCGGACTCCGGGGAAAATCGGGCAACCCCACGCGGGTTGCGCCCTTTTTCTTGCCGTCGAAATGCGGTGCTCCGCCATCGCCGAGTCGTGGTGCCGTCGTCGGCTGCTGAATCTTCCGTGCTCTGGTGGCATGCCAAAGCCGCGCGCAAGCGCGGTGGAACGCGACCTCCGGACGCGTTTC
>JANXZI010000299.1 GCA_025355595.1 Spartobacteria bacterium | reverse complement strand
GCAAAACCATGAGCCCCACCATTTTTCACATCGCACATTTCTCCGCGGAGTCGGCGTCTCGATGGCGCTGCCATGGCTCGAATCCTTCGACGTGTGGGACGATGAGCCGGGAGATTGCGCTCGAGGAAGTCTGACTGGCGCTATTTTTTCGCTTCAGTCTCGCTCACGATTTTCTTCGCCTCGTCGGCGCTGATGTCGTGGACGAAAATGTTCCGCCAGCGGATTTCGCCGCCGTGCGTTTGCAGCATGATCGGGCCTTTCGCTGGCAATGGCTTGGCGCGGTCCCAGTAGTTTTCCATCGGGTTGCCGTCCACGACGAGCTTGCCGTTCAGCCACACCCAGGTTCGCGCGCCGACTTGGACGATGCGGAAGCTGTTCCATTCGCCGAAGGGCTTGTCCGCGAGCACGAGCGGATCGCGACCAGGCGTGTTTGGCGTGTTGTTGAAGAGGCCGCCCGAGCCGAGGTGCGGTTTGCGGTCGGGCTTCTTCTCGTCGAAGACTTGGTTCTTGTCCCAGATCTGCACCTGCGGTGTGCCGCGCAGGTAGATGCCGCTGTCGGCGTGCGCGACGGTCTTGTATTCGATGAGCAGTTCGATGTCGCCGAGGTCCGAGTCTGTCGTGGCGTACGGCCCGGTGCCCGCGTTCACGAGTTCGCCGTTTTCGACGCGCCAGTGTTTCGCAAAATCCTCACGCTGTTGTTTGAGGTTGGCGTCCAGTTTTTCGCCGGTGAGCTTCGCAGAGGTGTGCGGATTCCAGCCGTACCAGCCGGCAAGATCCTTGCCGTTGAAGAGAGCGCGGAAGCCGCTCGGCGGCGCGGGATCGACCGCGTGGAGTGAGCTGAGCAGGAACGTGGCGAGGATGGCGGGGAGGAGGAGTTTCATGGGGGGTGGTTTCGGAGTTCTGAGTTAAGATTTCAGAGCCGAAAAACTTTGCCGTCACCTCGCCGCGCCGATGCAAAAAAGGTGCTTCTCGCCGCGGATGAGGAGGCGTCCGCCGACGGGGACGGGTGAAGCGATGACAGGCTCGCCCATTTTATTTTCGGAGAGCACTTCGAATGCGCCGTCAATCTTCGCGACGAAGATCGTACCGTCCTCGCGTGCGGCGTAAATTTTTCCGTCGGCTGCGGCGGGGGAGGAGTAGTAGTTCGCGCTGCCTTTCGGGAGGTCCCCGGTCCAGATCGTCGAGCCGTCGGCGGGATTGATGCACACGACCTGGCCGCGGTCGCGCACGAGGTAGATGCGGCCTTTGTACTCAACCGGCGAGGGGACGAAGCTGCCGGTGTCCTCGCGCACCCACGCGCGGTGCGTGGCGGTCACGTCGCCGCTGCCGCCGAGCTTGATGCCGTGCAGCCGCGAGCCGCGTCCGTACGGGACGATGGCGAGGTCGCCGGCGATCACGGGCGAGGCGACTGCGACCCAGTTGTTTTTCGACTCGGGATTGAAATCGCCGCACGTCCACAGCGTCGCGCCGGTCGCGGCGTCGTGCGCGGTGAGATGCTGTCCGCCCCACACGAGCAGCGCCTCCTTTCCTCCGCGCCGGATCACGATCGGTGTCGCGTAGCTGTGGTCACCCTCGGTTGGGGTTGTGAAATTGCGCGCGACTTTCCAGCGCATGTCACCGGTGATTTTGTCGAAGGCCGCGACGTACGATTCGCCGTGGTGCATGAGCGTGGCGATCACGTCCTTTTCCGTGAGCACCGGGGACGTGCCGTAGTCCCAGTAGAGCGTGTCTTTTCCGAATCGTTCGAAGAGGTTCGTCTTCCAGCGCAGCTTTCCGTTCATCTCGAAGGCGGCGAGATTTCCGCTCTTGAAGTGCGTGAAAATCGCGGTGCCATCCGTCGCCGGCGAAGGGTTGCTGCCGGAGCCGTTGCGATTTTTTCCGGGGCGCTCGGGGCCGACGGGCGTCTGCCACAGCGGCTTCCCGGCCCAGTCGAATGCGAGCAGCGTGTCCTGCCCGTCGGACGGCGCAGTGAGGTAAATGCGCTCGTTCCAGACGATGGGCGTGGAGCAGCCCTTGCCGGGGAGCGGCACGGACCAGGAGACGTTTGTCGTCGTATCCCATTTGGTCGGATACGTGCCGCTCTCGGTGCTGCCGTTGTCGCGCGGGCCGCGCCAGCGGGGCCAGTTGGAATCCGCAGCGATGCCAGCGGTGACGAGCGTGGCGAGGGTGATGCAGGTCAGGGGAGTCAAGCGCATGGTCGGCGCATTCACACCGAGAGTGTGGGAAAAGACAAACCCATCCTCGGAGTAGAACCATGTGAACGTGCGGGAATCGCATTGCCAGAGACTGCCACCGAGGGAGAATCGCCGCCTGCCGTTCACGTGCATTCACATGCGTGCGCGGCAAACCCTCATCAATCCCTCCCATGAAAACAACCGTCTCCCGTCGTCAATTCATCGCCACAGCGTCGGCCGCCGGCGCGTGCTCGCTGCTCCGTCCGTCCGCGCCTGCTGCGGAATTTCGCAGCAAAATCCGCAAGGCGAAAATCATCGGGAAGGTCACGGAGGCCGCGCTCGCGCCGCTGAAGGCCGCGGGATTTCAGGGCGTGGAGACGACGCACATCTGCCCCGAGG
>JANXZI010000300.1 GCA_025355595.1 Spartobacteria bacterium | reverse complement strand
CGCTGCTCGCTGATTCGCAGGCTGGCATTTCCGTACGCGCGGCGCTCGCGCTCGGTCGCTTCGGCCCCGCCGCGCGCACGGCATTGCCAAAGCTCGTCGCGCTCGCGCAGGGCAAAGAAGCGTATCGCGCCGCGCTCACGGAAATCGGCGGGCCTGCGGTGACGGAGGTGCTGCGACAGATCGAAAAAACTCCCACCGCCGCGCTGAACCGCGAGCATTGGGTGATCACGCTGCTCGCCGGTATCGGAGCAGCAGGATTGCCGGAGCTGGAGAAGGCACTCGGCTCGCCCGTCGCATCCGTGCGCGTGGCCGCGCTCGGCACACTGAACGAACTCGGCGAGCAGTCGCGCGAGACGCGCGCCGCCGTCCTGAATCTTACTTCGGACAGCGATCCATGCGTCCGCGCGACCGCGCTCAGCGCGCTCGTCTCGATGGCGACGGACACGGGTGGCACCTTGAAAAAAATCGAGGCCGCGCTGCGGGATCCCGAACCCGTCGTGCGACTGTCCGCGGCAACTTCCGCCGGTGCGCTCGGCCAGACCGCACATGCTCTTGCACCCGCGCTCACGCCGTTGCTCGACGACAGGGACGCCACCGTGCGCGCCGCCGCGCTGAGGGCCGCTGGTGCGATCGGCAGCGATGATCCCACGCTCACAAAACGCCTCGCTGCGAGCCTCGACGATCCCGCAACGCGCAACGCAGCGCTCGCCTCGCTCTCGAAAACCGGCGCGGACACCGCCACGGCGAAGAAGCTCGCGGAGCTTTACCCGAAATCCGCGAAGACGGATCGGCTCGCGATTCTCAGCGCGCTCGGCGCAACCGCCGGAGTGACGCCGGAAAAATCACCGGCGGATTCCGCGGGCGTGCTCTCCGCAGCGCTGAAGGATCCCGATGCCGAAATCCGCGCGGCTTCGCTGCGCGCCACGGTGAAATCGCAAACCGGCACACCGCCGCTCCCCGTGCTCATGGAAGCGCTCCACGACTCGCAGGCATCGGTGCGCCGCACGGCGGCCGAGCTTCTCGGACAGATCGGCGACAAGGATCCGGACCAGATCACGCCCGCGCTCGGCACGCTCGTCGCGATGCTGGCAAACAGCGAGGACCGGGCGTTCACGCTCGAGGCGCTGCGCTCCGCGAAGGTGCGCGATCCCGCCGCGATTGAGCAGGCACTGGCGATCAAATCCTCCGAGGCGCGCGCGTGGGCATGCGAGCGCGCCGCGAAGCTCGGGAAAAAAGGCAAGCCGCTCGTGGAAAAACTGACACCGCTCCTTTCCGACGGGAACGACTACGTCCGCCGCGCCGCGCGGAAGGCGATTGATACGCTCAATCGCTGAGCTGCATCGCTGCCGCGCCGGACATAGGGACGGTCGGGGATTACGCGAGGTCGAAGCGATCCAAGTGCATCACCTTGCTCCATGCGGTGACAAAATCCGTGGCGAACTTTTTCTCGGCACCGGCGCTTGCATAGACTTCCGCGACGGCGCGGAGGATCGAGTTCGAGCCGAAGACGAGATCGGCGCGCGTGGCGGTCCATTTGGACGTGCCGGTTTTGCGGTCGAGGCCCGCGAAGGCGTTGCCGCAGGGCGAGACCTGTTTCCAGTCCGTGCCCATATCGAGCAGGTTCACGAAGAAGTCGTTGGTCAGCGTTTCGGGGCGCTGGGTGAAGACGCCGTGCTTCGCTCCGCCGACGTTTGTGCCGAGGACGCGCAGGCCGCCGAGGAGCACGGTCATTTCGGGCGCGGTGAGGGTGAGCAGTTGCGCCCTGTCGATGAGCAGCGCTTCGGCGGGCACGGTGTATTTGCCTTTGAGGTAATTGCGGAATCCGTCGGCGATGGGTTCGAGCACGGCAAAGGATTCCACGTCGGTCTGCTCCTGCGCGGCATCCATGCGGCCCGGCGTGAAGGGAACCGTCACGTCATGTCCGGCGTTCTTTGCCGCCTTTTCGACACCAGCGCACCCGGCCAGCACGATGAGATCTGCGAGCGAGACGCGCTTGCCGCCCGCGGCTGATTTGTTGAAATCCGCTTGGAGGCCTTCGAGCTTGCCCAGCACGGTTGCGAGCTGTGCGGGCTGGTTGACTTCCCAATCTTTCTGCGGAGCGAGACGAAGCCGCGCGCCGTTTGCGCCGCCGCGCATATCCGAGCCGCGGAAGGTGGACGCCGACGCCCACGCGGTGGAGACGAGTTGCGAGACGGAGAGGCCGGACGCGAGCACCTTGGCTTTGAGCGAGGCAATGTCCTGCGCGTCAATCAGCGGATGATTCACCGCGGGGATCGGATCCTGCCAGATGAGTTCCTCGGTGGGAACTTCCGGCCCGAGATACCGCGCGCGCGGCCCCATGTCGCGGTGCGTGAGCTTAAACCACGCGCGGGCAAATGCGTCGGCGAACTGGTCGGGATGCTCGAAAAAGCGCCGCGAGATTTTCTCGTAAATCGGATCGAACCGCAGCGCGAGATCGGTGGTGAGCATCGATGGCGAGATCCGTTTCGACGCATCGTGCGCGTGCGGCACAGTGCCAGCGCCCTCGCCATTCTTCGGCGTCCACTGCTGCGCGCCAGCCGGGCTCTTCGTCAGCTCCCATTCGTAGCCCAGCAGGCTCTGGAAAAAGCCATTGCTCCACTTCGTCGGCGTGGTTGTCCAGGTGACTTCCAAGCCGCTGGTGATCGTGTCACCGCCGACGCCGCTGCCGAAGCTGTTCTTCCAGCCAAAGCCCTGCTGTTCGATCTCCGCCGCCTCCGGGTCGTGCGATACGTTTTCCGATGGCCCTGCGCCGTGGGTTTTGCCGAAAGTGTGACCGCCTGCGATCAGCGCGACAGTCTCCTCATCGTTCATGGCCATGCGGCCGAAAGTGTCGCGGATGTCCTTCGCCGCGAGGAGCGGATCGGGGTTTCCGTCCGGGCCTTCGGGGTTCACGTAAATGAGGCCCATCTGCACGGCAGCGAGCGGGTTTTCGAGATCGCGCGAATGCACCACTTCGCTGTCGTCGTCCTTCACCAGCACGCTGTCGCCCTCGACGCCGGGCGAGCCTTTGGCATAGCGGATGTCGCCGCCGAGCCACTTCGTCTCGCGGCCCCAATACACGTCCTGATCCGGCTCCCAAGTATCCTCGCGCCCGCCGGCAAAACCGAACGTCTTGAAGCCCATCGTCTCGAGCGCGACGTTGCCCGTGAGAATCATCAGGTCGGCCCAGGAAATCTTGCGGCCATACTTTTGCTTGATCGGCCAGAGGAGCCGCCGCGCCTTGTCGAGGCTCACGTTGTCCGGCCAGCTATTCAGCGGCGCAAAACGCTGCTGCCCGCGCCCGCCGCCGCCGCGGCCATCACCGGTGCGATACGTGCCCGCGCTGTGCCACGCCATGCGGATGAACAATCCGCCGTAGTGCCCGAAGTCCGCGGGCCACCAAGGCTGCGAATCGGTCATCAGCGCCGCGAGATCCTTTTTCACAGCCGCGAGATCGAGGCTCTTAAATTCCGCGGCGTAATCGAATTCCCCACCCATCGGATCGGACTTCGCGGAATGCTGGTGCAGCAGTTCAACCTTCAGCCGGTTCGGCCACCAGTCATGATTGGTCGTGGCGCCGCCCGTAGCGGCAGAGTGGTTGAAAGGGCATTTGGCTTCGGTGGACATGGGTATTTGCGTCGGTCGGTTGAAATGAATTCTGTCGAGGAGTTGTCAGTGTTCGGTATGGCTGCGCTGGTGGTCAACTGCTGGTTGCCAGGAAAATGATTTTGCCTTTTCCAGGCCCGGGCCGACGCGCGATTTCGCGCGCGCTCCTTGAGCGCAGTAGAGAGCAAGCAGCGTTTCTTTTTGGTCCAAAGCGAGAGCTTCGGCTGACGGGGATCGGCTGGATTTTTATGCAAAAAAAAACTCCGCTGGACCGGATCACCTGAGGGATTCTGTTGGAATTCGGACGGAGGCCTGAAGCACAGGCAGCTTGCAGCGGCCGGGCATCGCGACTTCTGGGACCGCGTTTTTCGAGTTCCCGTCGAGCTTTGTCTAAATCAACGGCGGGGTCAGCCCGCATCGCCCGATCGCGATTTTTTTCCCGCGAAACCCTTGCGCTGCGGAGCGGCGTGCGTATAACCACCGCCCCCATCAAAAAGGGTAGATACCGAAGTGGCCAAACGGGGCGGACTGTAAATCCGCTGGCTTACGCCTTCGATGGTTCGAATCCATCTCTGCCCACTCCCTTTCAAAAACCGAGAGAGGGAGCGGATTTGCACGGTTCTTCACTTGAAAATTCACGGTCATCTTCTTTTCGGTTAATGCATGAAGACGCTCGCCGCTGTGAAGACGTGGGAGAAGACGAAAGTGCAGTTTCTCGTCCGTCACAAATCGGGCCGCTACTACGCCCGCCTGTTTCAGAACGGCAAGGAAACGTGGAAGTCGCTCAAGACCGACCATCTGTCCATTGCCCAAGCCAGGCTCGCCGAATTGTTGAAGGAACATCGCGGCAGGAAGGGCAAGCAGATCGTCCCCGCGAATGCGAAAATGACTTTCGCCGATGCGGCGGAACTCGACCAACAGAAGCTCGACGAAGAACTCGCCCTCAAACGCCGCACGCGAAAATACTACCGCGAAGTGCTCGCCGCCCTCCGCATCCGGCAGCCGGTCCGCAGCGCCCTCCGCGCCCGCACACCCACAATTCGCGCTGGGTGCAGGGAGCCGGGCCGGGAAATCCTTCGCGCACCCGCGCGCCATGGCGAACTGGAATCTTAGGTCAGCGGCATCATCGCCCGATTCCGAAAGGATCCGCGGGTCCATGCGTGGGATCTTTTTAACGAACCCGACAACTGCGTTTCGTGAGGCTTTCGCCGTTTACTCCGGGGAAATGGAGCAGGGAAATAGAGGTCGGTCATCATATTTTGACAGATTGGAGGAATGTGCGCATGGCGGCGGGGAATTTGTGGCACTTCCGGGCGCTCCTATGCCGCCGGATTCGTTTGGTTCCCCAGAATATGACCGCCGTTTTGAGGCGTGAGCCCTGATCCTTATTAGGCGAGTTTGAGCATCTCACGACATGGTGGCGATTTCGTTTTGACCGCATTTCGCCGCCTGATAGAAACCCGGCCGTGTTGCCCTCTGCCCCAGAACTCTGCCGCGAGAGCCAATCGCCGTGCGGCCGGTTTGCCCCACACCCAAGACGTTTTCCGTGGGATGCGGAAACCGGTGACGACACTCCGGGAGGTCTGCGCGCATGAGCAGCGGCGAGGCGCGTCCGGCGTATGAGGCGGTGCTGGTCCCCGCGCTCACGCGGATCCAGCACGAGTTCGGATTCCTGAAGCGCGAGGCGCTGGTGGAATACGCGAAGGACTCCGGCACGCCGCTGCACCGCTTGCAGGCGGTGGCGAGTTTCTTCCCGCACTTCCGGCTCTCGCCGCCGAAAAAAATCACCCTGCGCGTGTGCCGCGACATGGCGTGCCATCTCGCGGGCTCGGCGGCGATCCTGCGCGACATCGGGGCATCGGCGGATGGCGATCTCGCCGTGGAGGGCGTGTCGTGCCTCGGGCGCTGCGACCGTGCTCCGGCGGCTTGCGTGGAGGTGCGCGGTGCAGAGCATGAGTCGTATTTTCTCGGGCGCACGGCGGAGGAACTGAAGGCGATCCTCGGCGCGTGCAGTGCCGGCACGCCGCCCGCGTGCGACCACGATGCGGATCAGAAATATTCCGCTGGCGACTGGGCGATCGATGCGTACCGCGGCAATGCGCCGGAGTATCTCGGAGTGCAAAAGGCCATCGCCGCGCGCAATGCGGCCATCGCATCCGCGGGCCTCATTTTTGCGGAGCAGCGCAACTGGGGAAGCGACAAGCTGGAGCAGTTCCGTCGCGGCGCGGTGGGGCAGACGGGGGCGGGATTTTCAGCGGACGATGAAGTGTCCGGCGCAGTGCTCGCGTGGCAGACCGCGGCGGACTGGGCGAGCGACCCATCGCTCGGCGGATGGTCCGATGCGCTGCTCGACGAATTCAAAGCCGCCGACCTGCGCGGACTCGGCGGCGCGGGAATCCCCGCCGTGCAAAAGTGGAAGGACGTGCGCGATGCCGTGCGCGGCGCGCGCCAGCGCGGGACGGATGATCGCGCGTTCATCGTCGTGAATGGCGACGAGAGCGAGCCCGCGACTTTCAAGGATCGCGAACTCCTGCTGCGCGCGCCGCACACGATCGTCGAGGGCGTGATCCTCGCGGGGCTGATCACGGAGGCGTCGCAGGGCTTCATCTACATCCGCCACGAATACGCCGAGCAGATCGCGGCGTGCGAGACGGAGATTCGCCGCGCGGAGGGGATGGGCTTCTGTGGCGCGAATGCGTCGGTGCTCGGCAGGCCGTTTCCGATTTCGGTCTTCGTGAGTCCCGGCGGCTACATCTGCGGCGAGCAGAGCGCGCTCATCGAGGCGATGTCCGACCGCCGCGGCGAGCCGCGCAACATGCCGCCAAAGCTGGAGACCAACGGCCTGATCGATCTGCCGACGCTCGTGAGCAACGTGGAGACGTTCGCGTGGGTGCCCTGCATTTTGATCCACGGCGGAAAAACTTACGCGGCGCAGGGCGTGAACACCTGGCAGGGACGGCGATTTTTCTCCGTCTCCGGCGATGTGAAAAGGCCCGGCGTCTTCGAGGTGCCGATGGGCCTCACGCTGCGCGAACTCATCCACGGCGAGCAGTACTGCGGAGGCATGGCGGGAGATCAAAAATTGAAAGCCTTCGCGCCCTCGGGGCCGTCGGGCGGATTCCTGCCGGCGATGCTCACGGCGGCGCGCGGACTGCCGCGCAATCACACGGAAAAAAAGGAATGGCAGGCGCTCGCGGCGCGGCGCGGATTCGATCCCGCGGCCACGGAACTCGACATCCTCGATCTCGAATTGGAGCTGAATCTTTTCCGCGCGCTGAGTCCCACGCAGGCGCTCGGTGCGGGGCTGGTCGTGTACGCCGAGGGCCGCGACATGGCCGGCGAAGCGGTGAAGTCCGCGGAATTTTTCCGCAACGAGTCGTGCGGCAAATGCGTGCCGTGTCGCACGGGCTCGCAGAAGTTTGCCTCGCTCGGCGCGCACCTGCTCGCCGGCGGCATCGCGGCCGATCGCTGGAAGAACGACATCACGCCGCTCATCACGGAACTCGGCAAGGCGATCGAGATGGCTTCCATCTGCGGGCTCGGCCGCTCGGTGCCGATGCCGTGGCGCACGCTGATCAATTTTTTTCCCGATGACATCGCGCGCCATCTCGCGGATGCCGCGCAACCGAAAGGAGACGTGCCGTGATGCCTGGCCCAGACGACGGAACATTGATGCCCGAGCCAGAGGGACTTTTCGTCCGCGACGACGACGAGGGACTTTTCAGCCGCGACATTGACGGGCAGCTCGTGCGCCTCGATTCGCCGACCGAGGCGGACTATCGCAAGACCGTCACGCTCCAGATTGACGGGCAGCCCGTGACGGTCCCGCTCGCCGAGCCGCTGAAGGACGCGGATGGCAACATCGTGCAGGACTTCGAGGGCCGCACGACGCCGCGCTACACGACGATCTACGACGCCGCGGCGCACCTCTACGTAAAGGAAGTCGGCGATGAGGCGAAAATCCCGATCCCGACGCTGTGCCATCAGCCGCACATGACGCCCGTGGGCGTGTGCCGCCTCTGCGTCGTGCAGATCTACGGGCAAAAACGTGGGAAGCGCGCCGCCGAGCGCAAGTTGCTCCCCGCGTGCCAGCATCAGGTGAAGGAGGCCATGGAAGTCTTCACGATGAATGCCGAGGGCGCCGACGGCGACCGCGTGCGGCAGACGGTGAAAGTGCTCACGGAACTCCTCGCCGTGGATCATCTCAAGCCCGCCGAGCCGCCGTCGCTCGAAAAAGAACTCGCGCCTTTCAACGAACTCGGCCGCATGGTCGGACGCTGCCACGCGGAGCCGTCGCGGATCGCGCTCGATGTATTTTCCGATCCCGCGCCGCAGCCGCCGCCGAATGTCGGCAGGCGCGGGCTCGATGCATCGTCGCCGGTCTTCCTCGTGGATCACAGCGCGTGCATCCTGTGCGACCGATGCATCCGCGGCTGCGGCGAGGTGCGCGCGAATGACATCGTCGGGCGCACCGGCAAGGGGATCAATGCGGGCATCAGTTTTGATCTCAACGATCCGATGGGCAACTCGGGCTGCGTGCAGTGCGGCGAATGCATGGTGTCCTGCCCGACGAGCGCGATCACTTTTCAGCCCAGCGCGAGAATCCAAGTCTCGCCGAATGACCAGTCGAAGGAAATCCTGTCCGCGGCGGAACTGATTTCCGATCCGCTCTTCGCCGGCATCCCGCCGAAATTTCTGCTTTGGCAGCAGGGCCTCGTCATTCGCAGGAAGCTCGGCGCGGGCGACGTGCTTTTCCGCGAGGGCGATCCGGGCAACACGGCATTTCTGATCAAAGGCGGACGGCTCGCGGTGAAGGTCGGCGCGACTCAGGCGGTGAAAGGCGGCAAGGCATCGAAGTCCGGCGTGGCATTCGAGCTTGGGCCGGCGGATCTGATCTTCGGCGAAATGGCCTGCCTCACCGGCGGCGCGCGCAATGCCACCGTGAATGCCATCGAGCCCGGCGAGGTCTGGGAATTGCGCCGCAACGTCCTCGACCGGCTGATGCGGCTCCCGAGCCTGCGGGAAAAATTTGAGGCAAAGTACCGCGAGCGCACTCTCGACACTGCGCTGCGAAATTCCGATCTGTTCGAGGGCATCGGCGATGACGAGTTCAAGCGCGTCGTGGAATTCCTCCGCCCGCGCATCAGCTTCGTCAGCGTGAGTCCGGGGCAGGACATTTTCCGGCAGGGTGATCTCGCGGATGCGATGTATATCCTCCGTCTCGGGCATGTGCGAATCGGCGTCCGCACCCACGAACGCGAGACGAAAGTCCTCTCCGTCGGCCCCGGTGCAGTCCTCGGCGAGATCGGCCTGCTCGCGCTCTCCCGCGATGACCTGCGCAGGACCGCCGAGGAAGGGGACGGCATGCTCACGCAAAAGCTCCAGGCTGCCGGCGAGTGGCTGAACGATGCGATTCCCGCAGGCGCCCGCATGGCGACGTGCTCGGCACTGAATTTCGTCGAACTCGCGCGGGTGAACCGGATGACGTTCCTCGAAATGATCCGCAAATTTCCGACCGTGCGGCGGAAGCTCATCGAGGTCTCGCTCGCGCGCATGCATGAAAATGCCGAGGCCGATCCGCTGCGCGCCGAGTACGTGGCGCAGGGACTTTACGAGGGCCGGAGCATCCTCGCGCTCGATCTCGATCTCTGCACGCGCTGCGACGAATGCACGCGCGGCTGTGTCCAGCGGCACGGCACGGAATCGCACGGCGTGCCCGTCACGCGCCTGCTCCGCGACGGGCTGCAATTTGGCAACATGCTCATCGCCACGTCCTGCCGCTCGTGCGACGACCCTCACTGCATGACGGGCTGCCCCGTGGATTCGATCCATCGCGGCAAGCACCTGCAAATCGTCATCGAGGATCACTGCATCGGCTGCGGCCTATGCGCGCAAAATTGCCCTTACGGAAGCATCTTCATGGTCCCGAATCAGCGCCGGATCTACGAGGCACCCGACGTCATGAATTCCGGCCGCACCGTCGCCATCGCACAGCCCAAGGCCGCAACCTGCGACCTCTGCGATTCCGCAAACACGCGCAGCACACCTCAGCCCACCTGCGTCTCCTCCTGCCCACACGACGCCGCGCACCGGCTCACCGGCGAACAGCTCCTCCAGCGCGTCATGCACGGCGCGGACAGGAAACGCTGACGGGCCGCGTTTCACGCGGTGGCAAATTCCTTCCAGCCGCATCCGCGTGACTGAGCAGACGCAATTTGCAGTCCTCCTTTTCCAACTGTTTGTGGCTCTTGGCCAGTCACCAGTCACACCCGCGCACGTCCGAAGAACCCATCAGTTCACCGCTGACGCGTCATTCGTCATTTGTCATTCCATCCCGCCCGCCTCCTGCCGTCGGCGGCTGCGGATCAGTTCGCGACGTTCGCCTGCCCTGCCTTGCCGGTGGCCTGGCTGTTAGCGGCGCTGGTGAAAATCTGCGTGAGCGATTCCTTGCTGCTCACGCGGTATTCGACCGTGCGCGCGTGTGTCGTCGCGGGATAGCTCTTCACGACTTTTTTCCACGCGTCGCTGCCGCTGCGATCCGCGGCATCGGTGAGGATGTTCTGCACTTTGCCGAGCGTCGCCGCACCGATGCCGCCGGGGCCGGCGACCACCGCAGGCTCGATGTAGTAGAAGCGCACGGCGAATTGCCCGGCGGTGTCAATATTCACCTCGGTGACGCGCGCCGCGCCATCCACGACGTACTCGTGCTGGCTCACGCTGAGGATTGCGGAGACGAGCACCTGGTATGAGCCGCCGGGAAGCGTGCAGGTCCAGAGGTTGCGCGTGGCGGGGACCGTCGCAGCCGGTGTGGGTGGGGGAGTGGGCGTCGCGCCGGCCGGGCTGGTGCCGCCGCCAGTGGTGCCGCCGGGTCTCTGGGCGAAGGCGGAGGCGGAGAGGACGAGGAGGAGGAGGAAAATACGCATGTAGAACTGGGATGGCCGCATGGAAGCCCGTCGGCGCGCACTGTGCAAACACTACCTCGCGATCCAATGCCCGCCCCGCTTCGCCACCGCCGTCACGGCAGATCCAGTTCCGGGTGTGAGACGGATTTCAATTCCCAGTCCCACGGCTTCCAACTGCGCCGCCGCCACTCGGTGACGAACGGCGCGCGAAGTCCGTTCACGGTGTCGCGCGCGGCCATCGCGAAGGGGCCGCCGATTCCGGCAAGCGTGATTTTTTCCGAAAGGAATGCACTGCCGGATTCCGCGCGCAGCCCGCGGGCCTCGCGCCGGATCGTGAGCGTGGCGAACTGCATGAAGACCTCGCGGCACTGCGCGACGACGGTCGCCCTGTCCTGCTGCCAGCGGTCACGGTAGTCGGCGGCGATCAAGCCGGCCATCGCGGCGAAATCACGCCGCTCGATCGCTGACAGAAACCTTGCCTGCGCGCGGGGAATCTGCCGTTCTGCACGTAGCCACCAACACAGCCAGAGCGCCGTAAGAAGCAGAATCCCGGCGAGCAGCAGCGCTGTCTTTTTCAAATTCATGAGCAAGTCCGAGCCAACTTATCAGCCGAACGTCGCAGGCATCCTGCGCAACCGCGACGGAAAAATCCTGATCTGCGAGCGCTCGACGATCCCGGGCGCGTGGCAATTTCCGCAGGGCGGCATTGACGAGGATGAGACTCCCGAGGAGGCGCTCGTGCGCGAGCTATGGGAGGAGATTTCGATCGATGCCGAAGACTTCAAAATCGTGAGTCGGCGCGACGGCTACCGCTACCTTTTCAACGGCGGAAAAAAGCGCGGTCACGACGGGAAAGACCAGACGTATTTCCTGTGCGAGTTTCTCGGTATGGACTCGAAGATCAACGTGGAGACCGAGCACCCCGAGTTCCGCGCGTGGAGATGGATCGCGCCGCAGGACTTCCGGCGCCAGTGGCTGCCAGAGATGAAGCGCGACGTGTATGCCGCGGTCTTCCATGATTTTTTCGGGATCTCCATCTAAGCCGCTGGCCGACTCCGATTTTTCGTTGGGCAACCAGTCCCGAAAATGCTTAACGTCGCAGCAGCCGGCGGGATTCGCGCGCGGTTTCTTCGTGCCATGCAGGGGAAGCGACGCGGTCCGAACCGGATGACACGAAAAACAGACAACGATGCCCGCAAACACCGACAACCAATGGCTCCAGACGGCCGCGAACGACTTAAACAACCTGCTCCAAGTCATCTCGGAATCTTCCAGCGTCCTCGAGCCGATGTGCGGGGCCAGCCCCGAGGGGATGCGCTATTTTGCTTTTCTGCGGACCAGCCTCGACCGGGCGAAAAATGTCACCGCCCAGCTTGCCGCGAGGCTCGGCGGTCTCCAGCACCACGCCCCGGAGCCTGTGAGCACCGCGCCGGCCGCACCTTCGGGCTCGCGGCAGTCCGCCGTAGCGATCGAAAATCCGGCGGGGACGAAGGAACTGATCTTCATCATTGACGACGAGCCGCTCATTGTGGCCATCGCGAAACGCATGCTCACCGACGCCGGCTACCGCGTCGTCACCTCCTCGGAGCCCTTCCAGGCGCTGGAAATTTTCAAGCAGCTCAACGATCAGGTGGATCTCGTCATCCTCGATTTTACGCTGCCCATCATGGACGGCTCGGAGGTGTTCGACGCGCTCCGCGAGATCAAGCCCAAGGTGGCCGTGATGCTGAGCAGCGGATTTGCCGAGCAGGACAAAGTGCGCGCGATGCTCAGCCAGGGGTTGCGCGGCTTCCTGCCGAAGCCCTACACGCAGGAGAAGCTGCTCTCGCAGGTGCGCTCGACACTCGACTCGATCCGAGGGCTGAACAGCACTGAACGCCGCGCGCTGTAACTTGCCGGCCCCGCGATCAGCGGGGCCTCACTTCGACGCAGCCGTTGTTTTTTCCGTCGAGGCTGTCGCGGGCGGCGTGCGGCTCAGCTCGATCAGGTCGTTCAGGATATTGATGCTCTCGTTGCGGATCGGATCGACCTTCGCGGCTGCATCTTCGGCGGCGAGTTCACCGTCCTCGTCTTCGCTGTCGGCGGGCTTCGTGTCGCCGTCCTTCTTGGTGGTCTCCTTCACGATCTTCTTCTCCTTCTTGATCTGGAGTTCCGGATCGGCCGCGTTGTCCAGCGTGATCGCGAACACCTTCTCCTCGGTGTGCTTCAGCTTCGCGCGCTCGGCGGTGCGCTTTTCCTTGCGCGCCTTGTCATCGACGAGTTCGGCACGGCGGGCCTTTTCATTCAGGGAGACCTTGTTCTCCGCGACGCGGTTCTTCATGCGCGCCATGTCCTCGAGGATCCACTGGAACTCCTCGTCGGCGGCGATGCGCTTGGCGGAGCGCTGCTTGAGTTCAGGCTTGAAGAGTGGCAGCTCCCACTTGTCGTAAGTCGCGGCCGGGATCGTGTCGTAGGGCATCGGGCCTTTCAGCGCGACCTCGCCAATGTCCGCCTGATCCCAGAGCGATGGCAGCTTCACATCTGCGGCCACGCCCTGGAGCTGCGTGGAGCCGCCGGAGATGCGGTAAAATTTCTGGATGGTGAGCTTCAGCGCACCGGCCTCGTTGCCGGTGGCCTTCGCGCTCAGCGAAAGCGGGATGATGTTCGACAGTTCGACCATCGTCTGCACGGTGCCCTTGCCGAAGGTCGTCGAGTCGCCGACGACCACCGCGCGATTATAGTCCTGTAGCGCGGCGGCAAAAATCTCGCTTGCGGATGCGCTCAGCTTGTTCGTCACCACGAGCATCGGGCCGTCGTAGTGCAGCGCCTTGTCCTTGTCGCGCAGCACCGAGTTGCGTCCGTTGCTGTCCTGCGCCATCACCACCGGGCCGCTCTTGATGAAGAGTCCCGTGAGGTTCACGGCCTCCTCCAGCGAACCGCCGCCATTGCGCCGCAGATCCATCACGAGGCCCTGGATGTGCTCCTTCTTCAGCCGCTCGAGCAGCACGAGGATGTCCTTCGTCGTGCTCTTGCTGCCGGTCTTCGTCATGTCCGCATAAAAGGACGGCAGGATGATCCAGCCGATGCGCTGCGTGGTGCCGTCAGCCTTCTTGCGCTCGACGATTTCGGCCTTCGCCTCCTGCTCCTTGAGCTTCACTTCCTTGCGCGTGATTTCCACGACCTTGCGCGCGGAGGGATCCGTCGCGTTCGCGGGAATCATCCGCAGCCGCACGATGGTGTCCTCCTTGCCGCGGATCATTTCCACGACCTTGTCGAGCTTCATGTCCACGGCCTCGACGAACTCGCCACTGGTGCCCTGTGCGACGGCACTGACACGGTCGCCGACCTTGATGCGCCCGCTCAGATCCGCCGGACCTCCGGGGATCAGCTCGCGGATTTTCGCGTAGCCTTCCTCGCTCACGAGCACTGCGCCGATGCCGCGCAGTTTCAGCCCCATGTTGATGTTGAAATTGTCCATCTGCGACCGGCTCATGTACTCCGAGTGCGGGTCGTACGTCTCGCAGAGCACGCTGAGGAATCCGACCATCACGTCCTCATTCGACTGCTCGTGCAGGCCGCGCAGCAATTGCTCGTAGCGGCGCGTGACGACCTTCACGGGCGTCTCCACCTTGTCATTGGCCAGCGTGCGGTCGAGCAGTTCGCCCTCGATGCGGTCGCGCCAAATCTGGTCGGCCTCGGCCTCGTCCTTCGGCCACGGCGATTTCTGCCGGTTCACCTCCACGCTGCGTGTGCCGCCAAAGTCGAACTTCTCGCTGAGCAGTGCCTTTACCTTCACCACGCGATCCTCCACGCGCTTCCGATACACGTCATACATCTTCACCGACGGAACGAGGTCGCCAGCCATGATGCTGTCATCGAGCGTCGTCGCATACTTCGCGGAAAAACCATCCACGTCCTTCTGCGTGAAAAACAGGTGATTGTAGTCCAGTCGCTCGAGATAATTTTTCAGGAACTGCTTCGACACCGTGTCGTCCAACCGGCGGCGGCTGTAGTGCGCTTTTTCCAGGAGTTCGCC
>JANXZI010000288.1 GCA_025355595.1 Spartobacteria bacterium | reverse complement strand
AAAACTTCTCGTCGCCAACCGCTCCGAGATCGCCATCCGCATCATGCGCGCGGCGACGGAACTCGGGCTGCGCACCGTCGCGATTTACGCGGAGGAGGACAAATTTTCCATGCACCGCTTCAAGGCCGATGAGGCGTATCGCGTCGGGGAAGGAAAAGGGCCGGTCGGCGCGTATCTCGACATCGAGAGCATCGTCTCGCTCGCGAAGGCGAAGGGCGTGGACATGATCCATCCCGGCTACGGATTCCTCTCGGAGAATGCGAAATTTGCCGCGGCGTGCGCGAAAGCGGGCATCACTTTTGTCGGGCCAAAGCCGGAGCTGCTCGACCTCATGGGTGACAAAGTCGCGGCGCGTGCGCTCACGCAGAAATTAAAAATCCCGACGCTGCCGGGCACCGAAGAGCCGGTGAGTGACCGCAAGGTCGCGCTGAAAGTTGCGGCGGAGATCGGTTTTCCGCTGATCATCAAGGCGGCATTTGGCGGCGGTGGTCGCGGGATGCGCGTCGTGAAAAAAGCCGGTGACCTCGACGCGTTGCTCGACGAGGCGCAGGGCGAGGCGGAGCGCGCGTTTGGAAACAGCGCGGTATTTCTGGAGCGCTATGTCGGACGTGCGAAGCACATCGAGGTGCAGGTGCTCGGTGACCGTCACGGCAACGCGGTGCATCTCCATGAGCGTGATTGCTCGGTGCAGCGGCGGCACCAAAAAGTGATCGAGATCGCGCCGAGCTACGGGCTTTCCGACAAGGTCCGCCACGAGCTGTGCGACGCGAGCGCGCGCATCGCGAAGGAGATCGGCTACGATAACGCGGGCACCGTGGAATTTCTTTTGGACCTCGACACGGACGAATGGTTTTTCATCGAGATGAATCCGCGCATCCAGGTGGAGCACACGGTGACGGAGCAGATCACCGGCATCGATCTCGTGCGCTCGCAGATCCTCATTGCGATGGGCCACGCGCTCGACAGCGAGACCGTCGCGATTCCGCCGCAGGACAAAATTCCACGCAACGGTTTCGCCGTGCAGTGCCGCGTGACGACCGAGGATCCCGCGAACAAATTCACGCCGAGCTACGGCAAGATCATCACGTATCGCAGCGCGGGCGGCTACGGTGTGCGGCTCGACGCGGGCATGGGCGACGCGGGCGCGGTCATCACGCCGTTCTACGATTCGCTGCTGGTGAAAATCACCACGAGCGGCACGACCTTCCACAACGCGCTGGATCGCATGGATCGCGCGCTTCGCGAATTCCGCATCCGCGGCGTGAAGACCAACACGCCGTTCCTCGAAAACGTCATCAATCATCCGGTGTTCCGCAGCGGCTCCGCGACGACCACGCTCATTGACACCACGCCCGCGCTTTTCGTCTTCAAGCCGCGCCGCGACCGCGCGACGAAGCTGCTCAATTTCCTCGGCAACGTCGTCATCAACGGCAACCCGCACGCGAAGGGCTACAAGCCCGAGCAGCCGCTGAAAGCCGCGCCCGTGCCGAAATGGGACGGTCGCGTCGAGCCGGCGAAGGGCACGCGGCAACTGTTGCTCGAACTCGGCGCGAAAAAATTCGCCGAGTGGACGCTGAAGCAGAAGCGACTGCTGATCACCGACACGACCTTCCGCGACGCGCACCAGTCGCTCATGGCCACGCGCGTCCGCACCGCGGACATGCTCACAATTGCGCCCGCAGTCGCGCGGCGAACGTCCGAGCTTTTCAGTCTCGAAATGTGGGGCGGCGCGACCTTCGACACCGCGATGCGTTTCCTGAACGAAGACCCGTGGCAGCGCCTGCGCCAGCTTCGTGCGGCGGTGCCGAACATCTGCTTCCAGATGCTCCTGCGCGGCGCGAACGCCGTCGGCTACACGAGCTATCCTGCGAATGTCGTCGCCGGTTTCGTGAAGCACAGCGCCGAGGCGGGCATGGATATTTTCCGCGTCTTCGATTCGTTGAACGATCTCGGCAACATGAAGGCCGCGATGGAAGCCGTGCAGGACACGCACGGCATCTGCGAGGGCGCTCTGTGCTACACCGGCGACATCCTTGATCCGAAGCGGACGAAGTATTCGCTGAAGTACTACATCTCGCTCGCGAAGGAACTGGAGCGCATGGGCGCGCACATGATCGCGATCAAGGACATGGCCGGAATTTGCAGGCCATACGCGGCGAAGGCGCTCGTGAAGGCGCTCAAGGATGAGATCGGAATTCCTGTCCACTTTCACACGCACGACACGAGCGGCGTGAATGCCGCGAGCGTCCTGCAGGCGAGTGATGCGGGCGTGGACGTGGTGGACCTCGCCATCGCGAGCATGAGCGGCAGCACGTCGCAGCCGAACATGAACAGCATCGTCGCCGCGCTGCAAAACACGCTGCGCGAGACAGGCCTCGACCTCGATACGCTCAATGAATTTTCCGACTACTGGGAGCATGTGCGGAATTTCTACGCGCCCTTCGACACCGCGCCCAAAACCGGCAGCGGCGAGGTCTATCTCCATGAAATGCCCGGCGGCCAATACACGAATCTCCGCGAGCAAGCCGCGAGCATGGGCCTCGGCCACCGCTGGCCGGAAATCGCGCGCTGCTATCGCGAGGTGAACGACCTCTTTGGCGACATCGTGAAAGTCACGCCATCGAGCAAGGTCGTCGGCGACATGGCGCTCTTCCTTTTCACGCGCGGCATCAAGCCCGCCGACGTCGTGAACCTCGAGCCCGGCAGCATCGCATTCCCCGAGAGCGTGCTCGACATGCTCAGCGGCGGACTCGGCGAGCCGATGGGCGGTTTCCCGAAGGACGTGGTGCGCGCCATTCTCGGCGACAAGAAGATCAAGCGGACCAAGCCCGAGCCCGTGAACCTCAAGGAAACGCGTGCCGAAGTCGCCGGAAAAACCAAGCGCGAGGAGAGCGAGGACGATTTGTACTCGCACCTCATGTATCCGCAGGTCTTCGCGGATTTCGCAAAATTTCAAGCGAGCTTCAGCGACGTGAGCTGCGTGCCGACGCCCGCGTTTTTCTATGGCCCGCGCCCCGGCGAGGATGTCGCCGTGAGTATCGAGGAGGGAAAGGTGCTCATCATCAAACTCATCAACGGCGGCACGCCCGACAAGGATGGACGCCGTGTCGTCACCTTTGAGCTCAACGGCCTCCCGCGCGAGGCGACGGTGCTCGACAAGAGCATCTCGAAGGAAGTGAAGAGCCGCGCGAAAGCCGCCGCGAGCGACCCGATGCAAATCGGCGCGCCGATCCCCGGCATGATCACCGCGCTCGAAGCGAGCGTCGGGAAAGCCGTCGCGAAGGGCGACAAGCTCGCCACGCTGGAGGCGATGAAGATGCAGACGAACTTGCTCGCACCCGCGGATGGCACGGTCGCCGAAGTGCTCGTCACCGTCGGCGAAGCGGTGGAGGCGGGCGATCTGATGATCAAGCTGCGGGCTTAGGCGCACACGATTCGGCTCAACAAATTCGCGACATCCGGCTGCGGTTCTGGCAGATTTGCCCGAATGAGATTTGCCCTTGCCTCGCTGCTGTTCCTCCTGCCCTCGCTCACGCTCGCCGCGGAGGAGCCGAAGATCCGGATCGTGAAAAGTACGAAGGTGAACATCGCCATCACCGGATTTTCCGGCGGCGATCTCGACACGCTGAAGCGCGACCTTGCGAATTCCGGCTACTTCGCGATCACGGGTGCGGATCAGGCGCAGTTCACCGCGAGCGCGAGTGAGTCCGGCGGGCTGCACGGAACGGTCACGGCGCAGGATGGGAAAGTGTCGCTCTCGAAAAACTACGGCGGCTCCGGTCGTGCGGCGGTGCATCGGTTTGCGGATGACATCACGGAGGCGCTCGCGGGCGTGCGCGGCATCGCTTCGACGAAGATCGCGTTTGTCGGCACGCGCTCGGGGAAAAAGGAAATCTACACGTGCGACGCGGACGGCTCGAATCTCGTGCAGCTCACGCACGACGGCACGATCAGCGTCTCGCCGGGCATCAGCCCTGACGGGCAGTCGCTCGTGTACACCGGCTACCAGAGCGGCTACGCGGATGTGTATCGCATCACCCTCGCGAGCGGTGCGCGGACGCGCGTCCTGAAATATCCCGGCACAAACAGCGGCGCAAAATTTTCCCCCGATGGCGGCAAGCTCGCGGTGACCATGAGCAAAGACGGCAACCCGGAAATCTACGTGACAAGTTCCGGCGGGGGTGCGGCGCGGCGCATCACGCGCACGCCGGGCGTGGAGAGTTCGCCGACATGGTCGCCGGATGGCGGCGAGCTGATCTATAGCAGCGACGACAGCGGCTCACCGCAGCTCTACCGCGTATCCGCAGCCGGCGGGACTCCGACGCGGCTCGCGACGGGCTTCGGCTACAACACCGCACCGTGCTGGTCGCCGGATGGAAAAAAAGTCGCGTTCAACACGCGCGGCGGCGGTTCATTTTCCGTCGCGATCCTCGATTTGAACGGCGGTACTGCGCGCACGGTCGGCGACGGCGAAGGCCCGGCTTGGGGAGCGGACTCGCGGCATCTTGTCTTTGCAAGCGGCAGCTCGCTCATCCTCCTCGACACGCAGACGGGCACGCGCACGGCGATCGTGGGTGGAGCGGGAAAAATCTCCGAGCCGACCTGGTCGCGCTGAGCAGCAGAGGCACGCACCACCGATGAATTCACCGCACGCAAAAAGAAACCTGGGGTGGCTGACGGGACTCGAACCCGCAACAGCCGGTACCACAAACCGGAGCTCTACCATTGAGCTACAGCCACCATTCAGGGCCGCGGAGAATACCCAAACCCGCGTCTTTGCCAAGGGGAACTTTTCCGCATCGCGCGGGATGCTCGAAATCACCAACGCATGAAATTTTCCAACGTCATCGCCGTCTTGCTCATCCTCGCGTGCGCCGCGTGCGCCGCGCCGACGATCGTGATCGATGCCGGGCACGGCGGGCACGACCAGGGCGGGATGCCGGGGCAGCGCATCGCCGAGAAAGGCTACGCGCTGGACGTGGCGAAACGGCTCGACGGCGTGCTGCGGCGCGCGGGTTTCCGCACGGTGATGACGCGCAAGGGCGACTACTTCGTGACGCTGTCGGATCGTTGTAACATCTCGAACGCGCAGTCGAACGCGGTCTTCGTGAGCATCCATTTCAACGGTGCGCCGAATTTCGACGCGAACGGGATCGAGACATATTTTTTCCGGGGTCGCGAAAGTGCCGCGCTCGCGGAGCGGATTTTCAGGAATCTCGTGTCATCCACGCAAGCGCCGGGGCGATTTGTGAGATCGCGACCACTTTATGTGCTGAGCCATGCCCGGCACACGGCGGTGCTTTGCGAACTCGGTTTCCTCACGAACCGGGACGAGGCGCGGCGCATCGGCAGCAGCTCGTATCGGCAAAAACTCGCGGAGGCGGTCGGCGCGGCGGTCATCTCGCGGTACCGCTGAGCGTGCATCGCGAGGTGCTCCGATGATTCTCACTTGCGCTGCGATGAAGGAGCTGGAGCAGCGTGCGTTTGCGGATGGTGTGTCCGCGGACGGGCTGATGGAGGAGGCCGGGCGGCAAATCGCGCGCGCGGTGCGGCAATTTTTTCCGAGGCCCGGCGTATGCGCCGCCGTGTTTGGAAAAGGAAACAATGGCGGCGATGCGCTCGTCGCCGCGCGGCACCTCGCGGCATGGGGATGGGATGTGCGGCTCGTCGCCGCGTTCCCGGATGCAGAATGGGGGCCGCTGCCGCGGGCAAAATTCCCTGCCGCCGCGCAATGCAGCCGTGCGGAAATCGCGGAGCTGGATTCCATTTCCGGCGAGCCGCTCGTGATTCTCGACGGGCTGCTCGGCATCGGTGCCAGCGGTGCATTGCGCGAGCCGCTGGCCGGGATCACTCGTGCGATCAACCAGCTTCGCAACGGGGGCAATGCCACGGTCTTCGCACTCGACATCCCGACCGGGCTGAACGGTGACACGGGCATGGCGGATCCTGCGTGCATCGTCGCGGATCACACGTTGACGATCGGTTTTGCCAAGCACGGGCTCGTCGAAGATCGCGCGGTGAATTTTGTCGGGCGCCTCAGTGTGCTGCCGCTGGGCGAACTCGGCACGCGGCTCGGCACCCCGCGCGCCGATGCAGTCGTGGCGACGCCGGAAAATCTGCGCGCGTTGCGGCCGAGGCGTGCATTTGACACGCACAAGGGCGACTGCGGGCGCGTGGGTATCATCGCGGGATCGCGCGGCTATCTCGGCGCGGCGGTGCTGTGCTCGGCGGCGTGCGTGCGTGCAGGTGCGGGGCTTGTCACGCTGTTTGCCCCGGCGGAGATTGCGGAGTCACTGGCGATCAGGGTCCCCCCCGAAGTGATGGTGCGTGCGCTGCCGGCGACGGATGAACTGCTCGCGCTGCGGCACGATGTGCTGGCGATCGGGCCGGGTATCGGCGCGCAGCCCGCGGCGGATGTCGCGGCGCTCGTGCGGAAAATTTCGCAGCCCGTCGTGCTCGATGCGGACGGGCTGAATGCCATCGCGGCGGATGTCGGCGTGCTCGGGGAAGCGTCCGGCGAGCGGGTGCTCACGCCGCATCCTGGAGAGATGGAGCGGCTCGTGCCGGGCTCCGCCGCGGAGTCGCGGCGTGCGGTGATGGAAAAATTCACGCGGCGTTTTCCATGCACGCTTTTGCTGAAGGGCGCGCGCACGCTGGTCGGCAAATCCGGGGAGCCGATCAGTTTCAACACGACTGGCAATCCCGGCATGGCCGTCGGCGGAATGGGCGATGTGCTCACGGGCGTGATCGCCGCGCTCATCGGCCAGCGCGTGCGGCCATTCGATGCCGCACGGCTCGGCGCATGGCTGTGCGGCCGCGCGAGTGAGATCGCGATTTCGCACGGCGGCGATAGCGAGGAATCGCTTTCGCCCTCGCGGATGCTGGATTTTGTCGGCGTGGCGTTCCGCGATCTGCACGCGGGCGGCTTTTGATTCACGCGACGAGGGCGTCGCAACCACGACTCGCGCTCGACTCGCGACGCGAGCGTGCGTACCGTCCCCGCGCATGAATCCACTTTGGAAAGGACTGACCTCCTCCGCAACGGCACGCCTCGGGCAGCGCGACTACTCGCAGAAATCACCGGCGGACCGTCTCGCCACGAGCGGCATCGAGGCGGGCGAGGTGATGGCGAAACGCGCGGAACTCGATGCGGCGTGGATTCCCGGAGTGGAGATTTTTTCGCGGCGCGTGTTCCCGCAAAGGCACCGCGGATTTTTCGGCGAGTTTGCGCGGCAGGGTGAGGGGCCGCTGCACGCGATCGGCATGTGGCCGCAGCAGTGGGCGACTGCGTGCATGTTCGCCGGCACGGCGAAGGGCTTTCACATTCACCCGCCGCACATCCCCGAGGGCACGGCGCCCGAGGCGTGGTTCCGCAGGCTGTTCGTGGAGGAGCCGAAGAATTTTGCGCTGCGGCCCTACGATCACGAGCAGTGGGATGCGATGTTCTTTGTGCAGGGCAATGTGGAGATGCTGCTCGTGGACGAGCGCGCGGGGATGCCGCGGAAGGTGATGCGCTTCATCATCGAGGGCGACGATCAGCGCGGTGCGAACAATGCGGGCCTCGTGATTCCCGCCGGCGTGGCGCACGCGCTGCGCGCCGAGGGATCGCGCGACACGATCATGGTGTATGGGACGACCACGCAGTTTGTTCCCGCGTTCGAGGGGCGCATTGCCGATGGCATTGAGGGCGCGCCGCTGCCGCAGGAGTGGGAGGCGTATGTGGGCGGGCACGGAAGCTGACCGTCAATTTTGAAATGACGAATGACGAATGGATGATCAGCGGCCGTCGCACTCATTCGTCATTCGATCAACCACCCCGCGCTCTGCTGGGCGCGCCTACTTCACGCCGGGCCGCATGATCTTCGAGCTGCCGCTCACGGGATCGAGCATCCAGGTGAAAAAATTCGGCGGCGGAGTGTTTGCGCTGGCCTTGCCGAGATCGGCGAGCAGGTGGGCGGTGATGAACCACAGGCCGTTGGACGGGCCCTTGGTCGGCGAGAGCGTCGTGGCACCGTCGGGCTGGAAGCGGAAGGCGACGTATTCGTAGCGGTCTGCCACGCCGCGGGGCAGTTCGGGATCATTTTTGGCGGGTTTCGTCTTCACAGGACCCGTCAACGGGTCGGTGTTTCCCAGCAGGCTGGAAAGTGAGGGCTCCATGCTGAGAATCACCGTGTTCGGCAGGATGGCCAGTTTGCCGATCGGGTTTGCAACACCGCCATCCGCGATCTCGAAGGCCTGAAATGCGTGATACTGCGCCTTGTAATTGAGCCCGGGCGGGGCCGCATCGAGATCCGAGGCGGCGCTCGGCATCGGCTCGCCGATGACCTCGGAATTCCAAAAGCGGTAGAACCTCACCTCGACACTGCGATTCCTCGTGAGCGCCTGCTGGCGTGCGCCGGCGATCGTGTCGGTGATCATGTTGGCGGCCTGCGTGAGCGAGCTGCCCTTCAGCAGACTGCCCACGGCGGGCACGGCGACGGAGCCGATGATGCCGATGATGGCGATCACCACGAGGAGTTCGATGAGGGAAAATGCGGACGCTTTTCTGTCGTTGGGAAGCCGGGTGTTCATGGTCAATTTCAGGGGGAGAACTTGTTGACGCTTACGATGCGGAACCTAGCGCAGTTGTCCAGAGTTGCATCCGTTTTTGTCGCAAAGTCGGGCAGGTTCGGATCCGACGCGTCCACGTAGCGCTCGATGAGTGCGGAGCCGCGGTGCTCGGCGACGACGGTGTCGAGGCTCTCATCCCACACCGCGAAATCGGCGGATTGGCCGGTGCGCTTGCGGAGGACCTGCACGCGCAGGTGGACGTTGAAGGTGTTCGATTTCGTCGTGAGCTTTGCGTAGAGATTTGCGTACGGGCGCTCGCGGACGTTGTCGCCGGTGGGCAGGGAGCCGCTGGCGATGGTGCCGTTTTTGTAGCTCGCGAGATCCTCGCCTTCGCGGACAAGGTGCAGCTCGCAGATTTCGGTCGCGGAGCGGAAGGCGTTGCCGGCGGCGAACCGATCGTCGGCCTGTTTGAGCGTCTTCTCCACGTCGATCGGGCGGCGCAATTTGTCGAATGGCACCTGGCCGTTGTAGGCCTTCGTCCAGTCGGCGCGGACCTGCGCGTCGGTGCCTGCGCCGTTGCTCGGGAGTCCGAAAGGATGATCGTTCGTCTCGTGGTCCCACAGCTTGTAGATTTTCGATCCGCTGTTGATGAGCAGGAGCGGCTCATCGGCCTTCATCGCGCCGCGCAGGGCGGTGGTGCGACGGATGTAGCTGAAGGGGGCGATCTCGTAGTTGAGGTTCACTTTTCCCGCCGTGGAAAATGGCTCGCTGATCGGGTAGGGCTCGCCGACGGGCATCCAGAAAAGATCCATGATGAGGTGATCCTTCGGCGTGAATTTTTCCCCCGGATGGCCCGGCTGCGGGCGGAAGAGCAGCGTCTCCCACGCGTGCGGAGTTGCCGCGGTGTGGCGCTTGATGCCGGTCGGCAGCGAGCCGAACATTCCCGCGCTGGGCACGAGGCGGCTCGGCGAAAAGAAGCTGTCGGTGGCCTCCTGGAAATTCCACGCGAAGTAGGTGTAGGGCGAATTCGTGGAGCCCTGGCTGCCCTCGTCGGGCTTGTTGATGTAGGCGCCGTCGGGCCACGTCGCCATGCCGTTGTCAAAGTCGCCCCAAAGGTTGTACTTTTTCCCGGCACCCGGTCGGATCTCGGGGAGGCGCGAGTAGTGGTAGGAGATGCCGGGCACGAGCTGATCGTCGTTGGCTGCGACGGGAATTGACGCGGGATCTGTCGAGGGCTGGGGGCCGGGCTCGTTGCCGAAGCCGTAGAGAAAATGGCTGCCCGCGGAGGAGACGAAGACATGCACGAAGCTGAATGGCGATTCCCACTCCGCGCTGCGCGCCTTCACAAATTCCGTCGCGGCGATCTGCGATTTTGCGGCGAGGTGGCGGAGGTCGCCGTGCTCGGGCACGATCGAGCGCACGACATCTTCGGCGCGGAAAAGCCCGCCGGCCTTGAAGCCCGAAGGCCCGCTGTCCGCCCAGCGGCGCGTGGTGGCGGCATATTCCGTGTTCGGCGCGTGCGGAGTCTCGCCGGCCCGGGAATAGCGCTGGCCAAACGTCCACCAGAAATTCATGTCGGTAGCGCTGCATCCGCGGTAGGCGGTGGTGCCGCTGCGGACGAGCTTTGGCACCGGGAAACTGCCGCCGGGGAAATCGAGCTGGAACGTCTGGATGAGGCTGCCCTTGATCGAGACCTTCACCTCGATCGTTCCGCCGGAAAATTTCATCGTCGTCGCACCGGCTGCGATCTTCACGCGCGGCGCGGCCTTGCTGACGTACTTGTAGCCGCCGCCGCCGAGCGCCTGCACGGGGCCGCGCAGGCCACCGGGGCCGCCGTGTTCGCGTCCGTTGTTGTGCCAGCCGGAGCCGATCCGGTTGTTCAGCGCGGTCTTGCCGGAGACCATCTTCAGATCTTGCCCGTCAATCGTGAGTGGTGTTTTGAAGGTGACCTCATATTCGAGGTCCTCCGCCATCTTATAAAATCCGAGGCTCGCACTGAATGGCGAAAACAGGAACGAAGCCTCGATGGCGCGCTCGCCTTTCGCGAGCTTCGCCGCGCTCGCGCTGGCTATGTCGCCTTCGGCTACGGCTTTGTCAGACGGGAAATCCTGCGCGCAGATGAAGTGAAAGCCGAATTGCGAGAGCGTATGGTAGCGGCCGAAGCCCTGCGTGGTGCCGATCTGGATCGGGGCGACCTGGCCGTTGTCCGCGAAGCGCGCCACGCCCCGTTGAATCTGCACGGGGTCGCGCAAGTTTACGCAGCGGATGTAATCGAAAATTTCCGTGAGCACCTGGTCGCGATCAGCGCCCCATTTTTGCAGAAAACTTCCGCCATAGCCCGGCACCGGCTGCGAGGTGAGGTTCTGGAGGTATTGGTAGAGCGCCTTGTTGCGCGGGATGTTGTCGTAGTCGGCCTTCGGGCTCGTGGCGTCCTGCCGCTGAAAATAGAACGGCATCGAGGGCTTCGCCGTGCTGTCCGGCCCGATGGATGCGCAGAACGCGGCGAGCGTGTCGAAGGTCGTGCGCGTCCCGGCCGCCGAACTCACCGGCCAGAGGCTGATGCGCGGCGTGCCGTACAGCGTGACCTCCGGCGAGCGGCTGCTGGCGGTGAGGAAAAACCGCGAGCGCTTCAACTGCTCCTTGAATTTCGGCAGCGTGGAACCCGCCACGTTGGGATTCTCCGGGCGCAGGCCTGCGGTCGCGGGCGGTGCAAAAAGAAACTCATCGGCGCTCGCGTAGAGCCGATCGGAATCGAGCGCGATCTTCACGGACTGATACCCTGCGTCGCCCTGGCTGATCCCGCGCGGGATCTCGCGCGTGGCGCCGAGTGTGCCGCCAGTTCCGAGCCTCGGGATGATGCGGTAGATGTCCTCCTTTTGCGCGCTCGTGAGCTTTTTCCCTGGGAACAAAACGGGGCTCAGCGCTGTCCCGAACGGGTGGCCTGGGAAGCGCTGATATTCCTGATACGCGGGCTGATAGCGACCGTAGTTCAGATCCTGGATCGTGATCGCGCGCGGCGTGTCCCACGGCGTCGGCTCGCCGGCGGTGTTCACGTTCAGCTTGCACGTCTCGTCGTCGGTCCAGAATGCGATGCGGCCCGTGATCGGGTTCGTCTTGCTGGGTTTCAGCCGGCTACCGTCGGGCAGGCTGGACCAGTCGGCCGCGAGCGTGCCCGCAGTGGCGGCATTCGGCACGGTGAAAGTGCCATCCTGCAGCACGTAGATCCATCGCACGGGCATGGGCGCAGGATTGCTCGTCGTGCCGGCTGTGGCGGGTGCGGTCGGATCATCCGTGGTGCTGATCGCCGGCTTCCCTGCGCCGCCCTTGTAGCCCGGGATGCCGCTCAGGTCGAAGCCCTCCACGCCCACAGTCGCTCCGGCGACCGGCAGCAGGGCGAGCGGATCGAGGATCGGATACGCGGCGGAAAAATACCGCGACGAATCGGCCTGTTTGATGACGCCCGAGGGATCCTCGAAGAGCACGGGCTGATTCAAGTCCACGAAGTGCGCGGGCTGCGCGGGCCAGGTCGCGGGCACTTCGTTCGCGAGCTGGCCGCCCACGCTCCAGACGCTGCGCGGCTGGGTGACCATCGTGTCGGAGGAATACAGCTTGAAGATGCGCCCGGCGTCGCCGGTGTCCGTGTAGGTGCGGATGAGGCCTGGCTGCGTCGAGTAGGTGAGGCGGGCGCCGCTGCCCTTGGCGGAGGCGGACACGGGCGGGATTTCCCAACTCCTCGTGCCGTCGGCGATCTGGCCCATCACGACACTCGTCACCATTTCCGAGAGCTGCCTCACCGCGATGCCCGATTCGTAGCTGCTGGCCTCGCGCCGTGCCGAAGTGGCCGTGGCGAAAAACCCGATGACGCTCGCCGCGACCAGCACGGTGAATGCGAGCACGAGGATGAGCGCGACGGCGCGGCGGCGCGACGGCTTTGCCAGGTTCACTTGATCTGTTCTCGGCTCCATTTTGCGGCGCGGATTTGGACATTCGTGGTGAAAATGCGGTACTTCACGCGCTTCGTGGCGAGCGTCTGCTCCAGCGCGGTGATGTCCTCGGCGAACTTTGTCGTGTCGCTGAAGAGCGTCGAGATTTTGAAAATGTCCGAATCCCCGGACGACGACAGGCCGAGACTGGCCGCGGATTTTTCGTCAATCGCGACCATCGTGAGCTGCACCACGGGCGGGAGCTGGTTTCTCGGGTTGAGCTGTGGGTTCGCGTTCGTGCCCGTCGAGTCGTAGCCGTAGTTCGGCGCGAGCGGCGAATGCGTCGCGTTGCTCTGGAGCGGGATTTCCTCGGCCTTCGAAAGCCGCGGCGTGATGACGAAGGCGATCACATTTTCGGCGACGGCGCGTCTGAGGGCCGGTGTGTTCACGTTACCCATGTCCACATCGAACCAGCCCTTGCCCGTGTAGGTGCTGGCGCCCGGGCCGCTCGTGAACTGGTAGAGGCTGAAGTTTTCCGTGGGCTGGAAAAATTCCATCAGTCGGAAACGCCAGCGCGCGGGGATCATCGCGGTGGTGATGAAAGGCGGACGCTGTCCCGAGTCGTCGGCCAGTTCCAAGTAGAAGCCGACGGTGTTCAGCGCGTTTTCGAGGCCGGTGTAGTTGGTGTTGCCAGTGATCCCGAGCGGGGCATTAAAAAATACGGAGTGCGTGAGTCGGGCGGCGTTCGGGATGCTGCCGAGCAGGGTCTGCGCCTTGCCGGTGATGAAACGCAGTTCGCTCTGGCGCTGGTAGCGCGTGGGCTTCGTCGGGCTGTCGTAGTCCCAATACGTATTCAGCGTCGCCTGCGAGAGCCGCGAGGTCACGCGCTCGAAGCCGGTGCGCGCCTCGCGGAACTGTTCCACCTTGGCCGATGCGTTCGCCCAGACCCGCGTCGTCTGATCCATCACCCCGACGAGGAATCCCAGCATCACGACGATGATGGCCACCGACACGAGGACCTCGATGAGCGTGAAGGCCGCGCGCGCGCGGCGTGGGGACGGCCCGCTCATGGCTTGTAGCCGTTCCGCGCGACGACGGCCACGTAGTTGCGCACCGTCAGCGTGGATTTCGCCGCCAGCGATGAGCTGACGAGAAATGTCTGTGAATCCACCAGCGATGAAAGCTGGCGCGTGCCGCCCGTGGCCGCGATCTGCACGGTGAGAAAGGTGAGCCCGCGCGGATTGAAGCGCGGCGCGGCAACGCCCGGCAGCGACGTCGCAAAAGTCGCCGTGTGCCTGCCCGGATCGGGATCGCCTGGCAGCGAACCGCGCACGCGCACGGTGTAGAGGATCGCTTTGGCCTCGGTGGGCGTCGGGAGATCGGGATTGGTGACTTTCACCTCGGTGCCCTGGTTGTCGAAATGCCGCAGCGGGAGCCGGTAAAACTGCGAGCCCTCGCCGCCCTTTTCCGTGTCCGTGCCGCTCTTGATCAGCGTGTCGAAATCCGTCTCCTGCGCATCCGCGACGACGCGCTGGAAAATCTCACCGGCGACCTGCGAGTCCATCGCCGCGCGGAAATTGTTCATCCCCGAGGGCAGCAGCCCCAGCAGTGCCACCAACGCGATCGCCACGACCCCCAGCGCGAGCGTGACTTCCACAAGGCTGAACCCCGCAGTGCGGGAGGCAAGGGGATGGCGGTGGGGGAAATGCTGCATGGCGCGGGGGAGCGAACTGAGGATGACTAAAGCTGCGTGCCAGCGTTTGCAATGTATTTACATTTAAGTCACGGCATTTTCATGAAAGCACCGCGCTTTCCTGCTCGACAGCGCCCGCCCGCGCGCTCGATCAAATACGCATGGATCTCCTGCCCATCGTGCAGCTCAAGCGCGCCGCCGCCGAAAGCCGCGTCGAGGCGCGCGTGCATGCGCAGATCGAATCGCTCACGCGCAAGGACACGCGCGAGGGCAAGCCCTTCTACGCCGCGGTGCTCGCCGACGCGGGGGCCAAGCTCACGCTGCGCGCGTGGAGCGACGCGCCGGCGTTTGAATTTTGCGAGGGCGCAAAGGCGGGCGCGTTCGTGGAAGTCGAGGGCGAATTCACCATGAGTCCCGGCTTCGGCCTTGATTCAAAGCGGTGGACGATCCGCGACCTTCAGCCCGACGAACTCGCCGAATTGCTCGACGGCCCGAAGGACGTGCGCGGCAGGCAGGCGGCGGATTTTGCGTATCTCGGTCAGACGGTGCGCGGTCTTTCGGACCCACGGCTCGCCGCACTGTGCGGGCTTTTCCTCGATGATTTCGGCGACCGTTTCCGCCGCGCCGCTGCCGCGCGCGCGAACCATCACGCGCGTCGCGGCGGGCTCGTCGAGCACGTCGCGCAGATGATGCGTTCGGCGATGGCGATTGCGTCCGCGTATCCGTCGCTGAACCGCGACCTGCTCGCCGCGGGCGTGCTTTTTCACGACTGCGGGAAGCTGTGGGAAAATCAGATGCCGGTGGATGGCTTCATGATGCCGTTCGATGAGCGCGGCGAACTGCTCGGCCACATCACCATCGGTATCGAGGTGGTGAACACGCTTTGGCGCAGGCTCCAGCAGGGGCCTTCGTGGGCCGGCTGGCTGCCGCTCGATCCCGCGAGCGAGGACGTGCGGCTGCACCTGCTGCACCTGCTCGCGAGCCATCACGGTGAGCTGCAATTTG
>JANXZI010000270.1 GCA_025355595.1 Spartobacteria bacterium | reverse complement strand
GGCATCGGCAATCTCTGGCGCATCGCGACGGAGTGGCCCGGCAGTGCCGTGCCGCCGTGCATCCATCGCGCGCCAGAGACCCTCCCAGGGCAGCCGCCGCGGCTGCTGCTGATCAGTTGAGAGCGCGCGGCGCGGTCAGTTCACGTAGGCCGCCTCGTTCGAGAAGAGCAGCGCCTGCACGTACGTTTCCCACGGCGACAAAACCTTTCGCGCGACCGAAAGCCCCTCGTTTTGGATCGCGCTGAATTTGCTGTCGCCGCGTCCCTTCATGCCCGTGGGCTTTCCTTTGGCCGACGCGGTCCTCGCGGCGATTTCCGCCACGGCCTGGACCTGATTTTTTGTCTCGGTGAGGATGAACTGACTGCCCATCTGGATTTCGTTCATCTTCGGAGAGCGCTGGAAAACGATCCGGTAGATCGCCGAGATTTTGTAGAGGTCGCCGGTCTTGCTCGCGACTTCGGGACGCGCGAGGATTTTCCGCGCGACGTCCACGGCCATCAAGTTGTTCATGAGGAAAAGTGCCTGCTGCGGGACGATGCTCGTCGCGCGCTTGGAGTTCGGCATGTCGGGATCGCTGAAGTCGAATTGGGACATCAGCTCCGGCAGGTTGCCGCGATCAATGTAGCCATAGACGCTGCGCCGGAAGCTGTACGGCTCGTCGGTGAGATTGATCGGCTTTCCGCCCACGGTGCGATCAAGATTCCCGCTGAAGACCAGCAGGCTGTCGCGCATCGCCTCGAATTCCAAGCGGCGGACATTTGCGCGCCAGATGAGACGGTTGCCCGGATCGATCGCCTCGTACTCGGGACGCGTGTGGCTGCTCTCCTGGTAGATGCGCGAGAGGACGATGAACTTGTGCAGCTTTTTGAGGCTCCATCCGTTGTCCATGAACCAGTTTGCAAGAAAGTCGAAAAGCTCGGGGTGGGTCGGCTTTTCCGACATCGTGCCGAGATCGTCCGGCGTCGCCACGAAGCCCTCGCCAAAATGGTGCATCCACACGCGGTTCACGATCACGCGCGCGGTGAGCGGGTTTTCCTTCGACGCGATGCACTTCGCCAGTTCGTAGCGGCCGCTGCCCTCGGTAAATGGCACGGGCTTGCGGTCAGGGCTGAGGATCTCGAGGAAGCTGCGCGGGACGATCTCGCCGCGGGTCTGCGCCTGGCCGCGAATGAAGATCGGCGAGTTCACCGGCTTCGCCTTGTCCTCGACAATCATCGCGCGCGCCGGCGCGCCGGGGTGCGAGATTTCGAGGAGATTGATGTCGCTGAGGTTCAGGCGTCCTTTGCCCGCGAGCTTCTGCGGGAGCCCCTGCACCGCGGACTCGATCGTCTCCTGCGTGAGGAGCGCCGCGGGAGCAATCTCGAATGGGCCGCGCAGCAGATCGATCATCGCGCTATCGTAGCCGGGCACGCTCACCGACACGGCGGACTTCATCGCCGGGGCGAGCGCCTTGCCCTTCACCGCCATGCTCGCGAAGAGTTGCACGTACACTTCGACGGCCTCGTCGAAAGTCTTCGGCTGCTTCGCGGCGAGCGCCCTTTCGACAAATGGATTCACGCCCGGCTGAGCGGTCGCCATCGGCTTCGCCAGCATCTTGCCGGATTTGTCGCCGCCCTTATCCGCGCCCTTGCCCATCGCGACCATGTTCTTGAATTTTCCACCTCCGCTCTTGAACGCCATCAGCGGCCCCCACACGGACGGATTCTGCTGGATGCCGCGCCCGATGAACTGCACGAGTTCCCGCTCGAGATTGTAGTTATCAATCATGTCCTTCGCCGCATCGTTGCCCTTCCCTCGATTGCCGCCGCCTGCGAGCGACGCGCGGATGTATGCGCCGGGTTCGCGGTAAAATTCGTTCAACTGTGTCCCGACGATGTCGAGATATTGGTTGCCGAGGCTCTTCACGAGCGCGGTGTACTTTTTCTCGAAGTCCTGCCTCTGCTGCGGCGTGATCTTCGAGCCGATGAGCGGCTTCTGATCCGGTTCGATGATGCTCGAAAAGACGCCGTGCAGCGCGTAATAGTCGCGCGTCGGGATCGGGTCGAACATGTGATCGTGGCACCGCGCGCACGCGACGGTGAGGCCGAGGAAGCCCTTCGAGACCACGTCAATGCGGTCGTTGATCACGTCGTTCGCATTCGGAAAACGCTCGCCGACGGTGAGGAACCCGAGCGCCGCGAGCCGCGGATCGTCGGACGCGATGCCGGGGATTTTGTCCGCCGCAATTTGCTCGATGATGAAGTCCGTGTACGGCTTGTCCTCATTGAACGAACGCACCACGTAATCGCGATACGTCCACGCGTCGGCGTAGCGGTATTGCTTCGTGCGCGCCTGATTCCGCGGGCCGCCGATCGTGTCGGCATAGCGCGCCGTGTCGAGCCAGTGCCGCGCCCAGCGCTCGCCGTACGCGGGCGACGCGAGCAGCCGATCCACGACTTTCTCATACGCGCTCGCCGCGGTGTCGTTCATGAACGCCTCGCTCTCCGCATAGGTCGGAGGCAGGCCCGTCAGATCAAAAGTGATCCGGCGCAGCAGCGTCTCACGGTCCGCATCGGGCGACGCGAACATGCCCTTCTCCTCGAGCTTCTGCAGAATGTACGCATCAATCGGAGTGCGGCACCACTGCTGGTTTTTGTTGTTCGGAATCGAGTACCGCCCCGGCTCACGGAAGGCCCAGTGCGCCCGCGCACTCTCGGTGAGCCCGCTGCGCTTCACCTTCGTCGCCTGCGCGCGCGGATCGGGCGCACCCATTTTGATCCACGCCGCGATGTCCGCGAGTTCGTTCGCGGCAAGCTTGCCGCCGCTGCTCGAGGGCGGCATCTGGAGATCCTTGTCCTCGTA
>JANXZI010000264.1 GCA_025355595.1 Spartobacteria bacterium | reverse complement strand
AATGCGCCTGCGGATGCCTTCGATGCGGTGCAACTCCAGGCGCTGCACGATGCGATCTACAATCAGGGCACGGGCTTCATCATGCTCGGCAGTCCGCAGACATTCGGGCCGGGCGGGTATCACCGCAGCGTCGTCGAGGATGCGCTGCCGGTGACGATGGATGTGACGCAGAAAAAAATTCTGCCGAAGGGCGCACTCGCGATCGTCCTGCACACTTGCGAATTCGCCGAGGGCAACACATGGGCGAAACGCATCGCGAAGGAAGGCATCCGCGTGCTCGGTGGCGAGGACGAGGTGGGTCTGCTCGACTACGAATTTGCGAAAGGCGACCAGTGGGTTTTCCCGATGACGCCGGCGAAGTTTTTCGATTCGAAGCTCGTGCCGCTGATCAACGCCGCGTCGCCCGAGGACATGCCGGCCTTCAACAACATCATGAGCATGGCCTTCACCGGCCTGAAGGCGAGCGACGCGGCGATGAAGCACTGCATCATCATCTCCGACGGCGATCCCGCTCCGCCGCAAGTCGCGCTGATGGATCAGTTCATCGCGGAGAAAATTACGGTCTCGACGGTCGCGATCAATCCGCACGGCGGGCAGACTGTGGACATGATGGAGGCCATCGCAAAAAAAACCGGAGGCAGATTTTACTACCCGCAGGATCCGTCGCAGCTCCCGAGCATTTTCATCAAGGAGGCGAAGACGCTGAAGCGCTCGATGCTGCAGAACAAGACGTTCAGCGCGCAGGTGGAATTCCCATCGCCGATCCTCAAGGGCATTGACGCGATGCCGCCGCTGCACGGCCTCGTGCTCACCACGCCGAAGCCGCGCGCGAGCATCGTATTGAAGGCGCCGCCGGACGCGGAGGAACTCGCGAAGGGCGATTCGCCCGATCCCGTGCTCGCAGTCTGGCGCTACGGACTCGGGACGACCGCCGCGTGGACGAGCGACCTCGCGCCAAACTGGGCGCGCGACTGGATCGGCTGGGAAAAATATCGCGCATTCGTGAAGCAGCTTGCCACCGAGGTGTCGCGCGTCGAGCAGCGCAGCGATCTCACGATGTCGACATCCGCCGCGGGGAATCAGGGCATCCTGACCGTCGAGGATTTTGCGAAGAACGAAAACTTTCTCGAACTGAAGGCACGCGTGAGCGGCCCGCGCGGCGAGACGCTCGAAGTGCCGCTCAAGCAAATCGCACCGCGCCGCTTTCAGGGCGAGTTTCCGCTCTGGGGCAAGGGGCGCTATCAGGTCGCCGCGGTCGGCGTGGGCATCAGCGGCACCGGCGACAAGACGGTGAAGCGCAACGAACAGGCCTTCGGCGGATTCGCCGTGCCATACTCACCGGAATACTTGCTTTTCAAAAGCAACCCGATTGCGCTGAAGCGAATCGCCGAGCGCACCGGCGGTCGCGTGCTCTCGCCGAGCGACCTCGACCTTTTCCATCCGCCGCGCTCGACCCGCGAAAGCTCGCGCCCCGTCTTTGATTGGTTCCTCATCGCCCTTGCCTGCCTCATCCCGCTCGATGTCGGCCTGCGTCGCGTACAACTCGACTGGCTCGTGATCAAAGGCTGGTTCGGCTTCGGAAACAAATCCGGCTCGACGGAGACGATGGGCGCGCTACTCCAGCGGAAGAAAGATACACAGGCTGCGACGACAGCGGCAGAACGGCCAGCGCCAGTCTTCGTCACGACAAAACCGATCGCTCCAACGCCAACCGCCACTGCACCCACACCCGCTGCCGCAGCAACGCCGCAGCCAAAATCCGGCGAGCCTCCGTCAAGCGACGAGCAGCAATCCACGACCGAGCGCCTCCTGGCGCGGAAGAAGAAACGCCAGCAAAACGACCAGTCCTGACCGCCATGGAAACCTGGAAAATCCAAGCCATCCTCGCCGCGCTCTTCGCCGGCCTCACCTCGGTGCTCGCGAAATCCGGGATGAAAAATCTCGGCCCCGATGTGAGCCTCGCGCTGCGGACGTGCGTGGTTTTCACCCTCGTGATGATCAACATGCTCGTGTGGACCGGAGCGAAACCGCTCGCTGCACTCCGCGCAGCGCAGCCGCGCGATCTCGCGCTGCTCGCGCTCAGCGGCGTCACCACCTCGCTGTCGTGGATTTTCTACTACCGCGCGATGAAGACCGGCACGGTGTCCTTTGTGTCGCTCGTGGACAAGGGCAGCATCATCGTCACGCTGCTGCTCTCCACACTCGTGCTGCGCGAGGATTTCTCGCGGCAGACGGCCATCGGCGCGACGCTCATCCTCGCGGGGATCGTGGTGATGAATTGGAAGTCCTGAACCTCGCCAGGATGAGTACTGCGCCGATGGCCGTCTGCCGCGAGAAGTCCTCGCGCAGCACGAGTGTGGAGAGCAGCAGCGTGACGATGATGCTGCCCTTGTCCACGAGCGACAC
>JANXZI010000153.1 GCA_025355595.1 Spartobacteria bacterium | reverse complement strand
TCGTGGGGCTACTGCCTGCATCGTGGCGACTACGACATGCCGCACGCAAACGGCGCGGGCAGTATCGCAGTCCACGCGACCGACGCGCTGCGCTTCGGCTGGTGCCTCGCGCAGGGAGGCAAGTGGAACGACCAGCAGCTCGTCCCACCCGACTACATCGCGCTCTGCCAGAAGGTGACGAAATACAATCCGCACTCCCCGTTCAGCCTCCAGTTCGAGCACAACGAACGCGGCCAGATCCTCGGCGTCCCGCGCGACGCATTTTACAAGACCGGCGCAGGCGGTTTCTGCATCTACATCGTGCCCTCGCTCGACCTCGTAATCTACAAACTCGGCGGCAAGGACGGCCAGTATGACCACGCCCTCACCGGCCTCCCGCAGCCAGAGCAAAAGCACGACCGCGATGGCTGGCAGCCACCTGCGCGCACCGCCTTCGACGAGGGCAGCGCCAACGGCGACTCGACGTGGCGTGTGCTGGAGATGGTGTGCGGCGCGGTGCGTGACTGAGCGCGGACTGATCGTAGGCGCGCTCGGGAGAGCGCGAGCGTGCGCTTCCGCCCACGCCTACTCTGGCGCGGGCAGCCCGAGGCTCCGCAGCCATGCGCGCACCTTCCGCCGCTGCTCGCAATCACGCAGTGCCCAGCGATCCGTGTGATTGCGAAATGGCAGCGCCGAAAACTCAAACGGCGCGCGCACGCCGGACGCATCGAGATAGCGACGCGTGTCCTCCACCGAGCCTTCGTGACTGATGAATTGCGGACGCCCGTTCAGCCGCTGCAGGCGAGCGAGCGCCGATGTGCGATCCGCGTCCGCGTACGGCCACGTCGTCCGCACACCGTCGTAGTGGCTGTGGCAGATGAATGCGCGCCACAGCGCCGCAATCGGGTCATTGCGCAGGCCGATATAGTTGCACGCGATCGATCCGCGTGAAAATCCGCAGAGCACCATGGCCTTCTCATCGCCGCCGAATTCGCGGCTCACCTCGCGCACCGTCGCCATGCAGTAGGCCGCGGTCTCATCGGCATCGCCCCACCAGTTTGCGGCGTTCTCCTTCCGGCCATCGGTCACTTTCACAAATGGCACCGCGATGCAGATGTAGTCGGTGCCACCCGAGATGCCGAAGGCCAGGCTGCCACCCTCGACCGTTCCATCGCAGGTGTCGCCGAACTTGTTCTGGTATCCGCCATTCCCGGCAAACTCGACGAGCACCGGAAATTTTCCGCCGCGCTTCCAATTCGCCGGAAGGTAAAGCGTGTGATGCACCGCCGTCCCTTCCCATCCGCGCGTCGTCTGCCGCACGCGGAGGCCGGCCGCGGGCGCGGCTTCGGAAATCGGGGGCACCTTCAGATCCTCCGGCACCTTCGTGATGTCGGTCAGTTCGTCGGCGCGGAGCAGAAAAGCGCCCGTCAGAAAAACTGCGGTGGCAAGTCGGGTGTTCATTTTTTGCTCCAGTCGAAAAATCCGAGCGGCTCCAGGTCGCTGCGCAATTTTTTCACCTGCTCGGGCGACGGTGTTCCATTCGGCATCGCGCGGATCCGACATCGCGAAATGCGAGGCTCCGGGGTTCATCACTCATGCTCTTAGTCCTGCGCGTCTTTTAGCCGCGGGTCGGCGAGGTCGAGGCGGTAGAGGATCTGATTGTAGTCGTAGAGCGGCGTGCGCTGCGTGCGGCCGGAGAAAGTGTGGCTGTACGTGCCCTCGAAATAGATCGTGCGCCCGCCGTCCTCGTCGAAGAACGCGTGCTGTGATGGGTTGTAGAACGAGTACTTGTCGTGCGTGACAATCTTCACCGCACGCCTCCACGGGCCGGTCGGCGCAACGGCCTCGGCATACCACACCTCGCCGAGGAATGACGGCTTGCCAGATTGCTGCACGGCGATGAGCACCCAGCGCTGGCGGAATTCATTCCAGCGCACACTGCCCTCGTGCAAGGTCACGCGCTGTTTCGTTGCCGCGTCCTCCGGGGACACGCGGCATTCCTCCGGTTTGATCGCGCCGGCCTTCAGCCACTTCGCCTCCTGCTCCGACTCGATCGGTCCCGCATCTTTCCGCCACGCAAAGTCGAGCGCGCCGTCCGGCTTACGGCGCGGCACGAGTTTCCGCGCGCATGTCCACGCATCGTAGCTCGCGGGATCGAGCACGTCCGTGAACGTCGCGCGGACGCGGACGCACAGGCCTGCGTCGCCGAAGTAAATGTAATCCGTGTCTCCGTCACGCACGGGTGTCGCGCGTCCTCGTGGGAAGCGCCACTTTTCATCGAGCGGCAGCGTCGCAGCACGCTCGAAGATTTCCTTCTCGTCGTTGAACACCGCGATGCCGTGCTCGAACACCTTCTCCAGCCCGCCGCGCCGCGCGTAGTGTGCCACGAGTTTCTCCGCACCCGATTCGTCGCGCACCACACAGAGGCCGAAGAGCCACACCACGCCCTCCTTCCCGTTGAGCGGGCACATCTGTTTGGCGAAGCCGTCCTTCCCCACATGGTAGTGGAAGTCCGCGCCCTGCGACGGCGGCAGCCCGCCCCGCCCGGGCAGCTCCGACCACGCGCAGGCGGTGCGAAAATTTCCCAGCGGATACGCCATCCGCATCGTGTCGCCCCACAGCCAGAAAATGCGCCCCTTGTAGATCGCCGTCTGCACGGAATCCTGCCCGACGACTCCGCCATTCGTGAGCGGCTCAGCCAGCGGCGGCTTTTCGCCGAGCAGCACGGTGTCGCGGTAAATCCCCTGCCCCGTGAGCCGCACCACGCGCTCGGCGATGTTCAGCCGCTTCGCCTTCACGACCGCCTTCTCGCCCGCGCGCGGCGTGAAGCGCATGCCCGTCATCCCGAACCCATCGAGCGGAAATTCATACCCGTGCGAGCGCATGGAAAACCATACCGGCACGCCCATTTGCCCCGCCTCGGAAAATGCGACACGCCCCGCGCTGTCGGTCACGTAGAGCCGGTTGTCCATCGTCTCCAGTTCCACGAGCGGCACGCCGCGCCCGGTTGCCGAGTCCACCACGTCAATCTCGAACGGCTTCTCCGCGGCGGCTGCGCGCGGGAAAAAAACGCAGAGCGCCAGAGTGCTGCCAATCGCGAAGGGGAATAACTTCATGGTCCGCAGAAAAGCGCACCGCACACTCAATGGCGAGCGCGCCCGCGCCAGCATGGCAGGGCGAATGCTTTCTCGACATACTCAACTCCACACACACACACATCCCACATGTTCAAAACCGTCCTGTCCATTGTCGCCGCAGCCTCCGCCTTCATCACCAGCGCCACCTTCGCCGATGACACGGCTGCATTTCCGAAAGACAAACCCATCTTCAGCGTCGCCGTGCCGAAGGGCTGGCAGACCAAGCGCGATGGCGGGAGCCTCATGCTCGGTGCAGCAGACGCGCATGTCGCCGTGCTCATCCAGCACATCACCGATGTGAAGAGCCCCGAGCAGGCCAAGACGGGACTGCCCGCGCTCGCCGCAGCGGCAGCGAAGACCTTCGGCCTCACCGGAGCGGAAGTCGTCACCGCGGCAGAGGAGGCGGAGGTCGGCGAATTCAAGGGCGTCGGCACCGAATACAAGGGCAAGGACAAGGATGGCGAAGGCGCCTCCGTCGTCCTCATGGCCTTTGCTCCGGACGGCAAGGACTACTATCTCATCACCGTCGTTTGCAGCGACAAGGATGACGAAAAGACCGCCGACGCCCGCGACGCGATCATGGAGTCCGTGAAGGCGATCCAGAAGGGTGAGGACAAGTAGCCGGGCCCTGACAAAGGGATTCGCCGCTCAACACTCCGCCGGCTTCACGGCTCGCCGACCGTCGGCTTCGCGATCACGTCCACGGCGCTGCGCACTGCGCGCGTGAGCACTTGCTTGCCGTCGGTGCGCGACTCGGTCGCCATTCCGCGATAGCGCAGCGGTACGTAGCCGAGCGCGAGCAGCGCATCGAGCGGGGCCTGCTTCAGACCGGGACGCCAGTGCTCGGGAGCGCCGCCCGTTTCGTAAAAATAAATCCACTGGTGATCGGGCGTCGCCCATCCCGCGCAGAGCAGCACGTGGCGGTGAGGCATATTCAGCAGATCGCCGGGGCGCAGTTCGGCCGCACTCGCGAGCACGGTGCACACGGACGGAAGCTGCGCGGTGTCGTGCACGGTCGGCAGCTTCAGACAGCGCGAGACGAAGCCCGAGCAATCCACGCCCACCGCGTGCGCGCTCACCGAGGTCCTGTCGAGCCGGCGTTTCGTCGGCGTCGCGACATCGCCGGCGGCGAGGCCATTCGCAATTGCCTTGTCGAACGACGCCGTGTCGTCGAAGCCGCCCCACTTGTAAGGCACACCCGTGTTCACCTCGCCGGGCAGCCACCAGCCGGGGCGCTCGGGAGGCTCCTTGAATCCAGCATCCGGCGTGTTGACGAGCACACCGGTGCGATCCTTTCCGTGCAGGATGTTTTGTGAAAACGGACGCCATGGGTGCGACGCGAGCCGGTTCGCGATCGTGAGCGCCTCGCTCGGCGTGACCTGCGAGGGCGCGGAGGGATCGCCGGGCGTGAGCACGGAGGGGTGCGATGCAATCGGCGTCGCAGTGCAGCCGGCGACGAGTGCGGTGATGACGAGAGTGGCAAATCTGCAGGCGGAGTTCATGAGCGACATCAGCGAAGCCAGCTTCTTCGTTAGAAGTTAAGAGTTAAATGTTCGATGTCAGATGTTGAGCCCGCGCAGCGGATCACTCGGCTTTTCAAAAATCTTCCTGCTTCACGCCATGCCTTCGGGCGGATCAACATCGAACGTCGAACGCCTAACTCCAAAATCAGGACTGCGCGGAAGCCAGCTTGCAATGCCCTCCGCTTTTCGGCGTTCTACGCGGCACCCGCCCCCGTGCAAATCACCAACTGCATCCACCTCCTCCTCGCCGTGGCATGGTCGCTTGCACTCGCGATCACGGACGTGCGCGCCGCCGAGGAGACGAAGCGCCCGCGCGTCGCGCTCGTCATCGGCAACAGCCGCTACGAGGCATCCGTCGGCCCGCTGCGCAACACGGGGAACGACGCCAAGGCCATGGCGAAGACGCTGTGCGCGCTCGGTTTCACCGTCATCGAGGAGCACAATGTCTCGCGCGACGACATCATGGCCGCAGTGCTGAAATTCCGCACCAAGCTGCGCGGCGCGGAGGTCGGCGTGTTCTATTTTGCCGGGCACGGCATCGCGGTCGCGGGATCGAATTACCTCCTGCCCATCCGCTCCGGCTACGCACCCGCCGCGACAGACGACGCCGCGCGCCGCCTGCTTGCGGAGACGAAACTTTTCAACGCCGAGCAGGCCGTCGCCGAGATGAGCAACAGCGGCGCGAAGTGCAACCTCGTCATCCTCGACGCGTGCCGCACCACGCCCGTCGCGCGCAATCCCGCGCTGCGCGATGCCGCAAAACCCGGCGGCCTCGTGGAGATGAATCCGCCTGCCGGATCGCTCATCGCATTTTCTACCGACGCCGGACGCGCCGCATCCGACGGCGAAGGAGTGAACGGCATCTACACCGCGGAACTCATCACGCACTTGCGCACGCCCGGCCTCACGATCGAGCAGGTGTTCAAACGCACGCGCGCCGGCGTCATGGAGCGCTCCGGCGGCGCGCAAATCCCCGCCGAATACTCGCGACTCGTCGGCGAAGACATCTTCCTCGCCGGTCCCGCGACAGCGGTGAAGCCCGACGATGAAGTGATACCAAAAGGCCAGCCCGTCTCCATCCCCACGTCCGCGCAGATCAACAGACTCGCCGCCAGCGCGGACATTCTCGGCTGCATCGAGGCGCTCCGCCGCACCACGCGGAAGAACGGCCCGGGTGCCATCGCCGCCGCACCGATCGCCCTGCTGCTCGACCAGCAAAAGGAAATCCTCCGCGACAAAAAGTCCGCCACGCCGCGCGCGGAATCCATCCTCCGAAGCTGCAACTTCATCGCCGCCGCCATCCCCGACTGCCTCCCCGCCGATCATCCGCAATTCGCCGCACTCACCGCCAAGGCGCACAACCGCCGTGGCGATGCGCTGCTCCTCCTCGGCAACCCCGACGCGGCGCTGAAGGCCTTCGACGCGGCGCTCGCACTCACCCCCGGCGACGCCTACGTGCTCTACAACCGCGGCTGCGCATTGCTCGCACTGGAGCGAAAGGACGAGGGGCGCGCGGAATTCGCGAAGGCCGCCGCCGCCGCGCCGAAAAAATCCGGCGCGCACAGGCTCGCGACCGAGGCCCTCGCCGCGATGAAATGAGCCCTCATCCGTCGCGATGCACGCAAGGCGAAGGCAGGGCAATCGCCTCATAAAAAAACGGGGCATCCTGAGCGGAGCATCGGGACGGAACGCAGCGAAACATCCCGTCGCCCGGAGATGAGTCCCCTCGGACATTCCACGGGATCCTTCGCTGCGCGCCGCCCCACCTTCGCCCTCGCGGCACTTGCTCAGGACGACTCTGTTTTGGGAGTTCTTCCCCGCACCAATAATCCACGCCTCGCTTGTTTGGTTCCTCAGAATGACCGCCGTTTTGATGCGATTACCCTGGATGCGGAGGGAATTGGCGGACGGCGGATTTGTGCGCAGATTCCGCTCGATGAAAACTGTCGTCGTCCTCGGCGCCGCAGCAAAATCCGACCGCTCTTCCTTCATGGCGATGGAGCGGCTGCGGCACACGGATACCAGGCGGTTCCTTTTCATCGACACCACTGGCGACCGTGATCTCGGCACTCATGCGGGCTGCGCTTTTGAAATCGGCGAGGCGGCGGATTGTCCTTGCCAGCCGATGTCGCTTAACACGCTGCTGGTCGTGAAGGACGTGGAGTTTGTGCGCTTTGGTAAAGCTAATCCCGGCGAGAACGGGAATGGTGACAAGAAAAAGCGCATTCGCGAGGCCATCGTCAGCACGGGCCATGTGCCGTCCTATTCTTCGACCACGATCTTTCATGTGCGTGGCAATCTGGTCTTCGCGATGCTAAACCATGAATACAGTGTGAAGCCTTGGGACGCGGCGGAGATCACCGCCGCCACGGTGCGCGCCCGTGCAGCCAACGACTGCGGCTGCCGCCACCTTTCCACCCACCGGCACAGGCCGCGCCAGCCTCCGGCGTGGCTGAGCCTGGGGGCGTCAGGCGTTCTCGCTACGCCGTGCGCAGGTGAATCCTGCCCGCCTGCCGTGAGCGGAGGCGGCGGAGGGCGGTTCGCAGCATCGCGCCGAGTTCGCGGACGGGCGGGACGGATTTTCCAGCGATGAGGATGCGGTTTGTGAAGTCATCGAAATTCACAATGCGCGCGCCGCCGAAGGTGCGAGCGATCCTTGCGACATCACGGAGCCAGACGCCGCCGCGCGGTGGCAGGAGATTGAAGATGGCGATGCCGCCAGGCGCGAGGCGATCGCGGATGAGCGGCGGCAGCACGTCCCAGGTGATGGAGGGCTTGAAGACGTCGCCCGCGTCCGGCACGGAGAGATCCTCAATGAGGAGATCGAAATGCGCCGGCTGCGCGCGCAGCCATTTCACGGCGTCGGCTTTTTTCCAGCGCACGCGGCGCACCCATTCCGGGCAGTGCCAGCGGAAGAGATCCCAGCCCATGCGGTCGAGGTCCACAGCGTCCACCCTCGTCTCCACGCGGAGCGCGCACAGTGGCGCCTGCATCCCGCCGCCGGCAAAGCCGAGCACGCCGATGCGGCCCGGCGGCTTCAGCACGCGGATGAGCGCGGCGAGGATGTCGGCGATGCTGTGCGTGGGGCCGGGTGTGGTGCGCAGCTCGGAAATGACCACGCCGTGCTGGCTCATGCGCAGGCCGTGTTCGGTTTTGGTGATTTCCATCGGGCGAACATCCGGTGCCCGGTGTCCAGCAGGCAATGCCGAATGGCGGGCGGGGAGAAAGATCAAGCAAGAGCCGGCCTGTGGCAGTGCTCACCGCTTTGTCCTTTGTGATTTGTAATTGGGATTTTTCTCTCCCAAAATCCGGCCTACAAACCCGCAAGGAGCGCCGGAGTGCGGCCCGCCGTCTCCGCCTCGATGCCATCGGGCACCCAGAGCTTGCCGAGCGAGCGCGTGCCATCCGCATGGAAGTGCAGCGGGAGGATCGCGCAATTCGGCACGGTGAAGCCGTGAATGAAATGGAAGAAGCGCCGCATCGCCGCGGCATCCACCGTCGCCGGCGGCGAGAGGCTGAGCCACGCCACGGCATCCATCACGCGACCGTGGCAGAAGATGAAAGTCGTGCGCTCCGTGCGATGCGTGAGCCGGTGCAACGCATCCGCGACACGCGCGATGAAGCCGGCAAACGACTCCGCATCCGGCGCGGCAAAGTGCGGGTCGCACCGCTCCCAGTACGCGTCGGACAGCACGCGCCTCTCGTCCTGCGTGGTGTCCGTGCAAAGCGCCGGATCGAGGTATTGCACCTCCTGCACTGGCCATTCCTCCGCGCGCGCCGCAGGAAATCTCCGGATCGCAAAGTCCGCCGTCTGCTGCGCGCGGACGTACGGCGAGACGACGATCAGCTCCGGCTCGATCGGCAGCAACGCGCAGAGCTGCGCGGCCTGTCGGAAACCGAGTTCGCTCAGCGGATACGTCGGTGCCTCGCGCGTGCGCGCGCCGGCATTCGCCACGCTCTCCGCGTGCCGGATGAACCACACTTCGCGCGCGCTATTTCCGTGCATCATCCTCCAGCTTTTCGAGCCGTCCCGCGAATGCGAACATCACACCACCGAGTGCCGCGAAGCCTCCCGCATACAGCCAGCGCGAAAGAAGCAGCCGCGAAAATCTCGACTGCGGATCATCTCGCCGGTGCTCGATGCTCGAATCGCCTGCGAGCGCATGCACGGCTCCAGTGCGCATCGCATCCACAGCCGTGTAGCCGTAGAAAGCCGCGATGGCAAAACAGGCGATGGCGAAAATTCGCACGGGTCAAATCAGGCCGAGCTTCATCTTTCCCGCCTCGGAAATCATCGCCTGGTTCCAAGCGGGATCCCACACGAGTTCCACTGTCGCCTCGCCGACACCGGGCACGCTCTCGATTTTTGCGCGCGCCTCCGCCGCGATCGTCGGGCCCATGCCGCAGCCCGGCGCGGTCAGCGTCATTTTCACGTTCACCTTGGCGGGCGTGCCCTCCGGCTGCTCCACGGTGCAGTCGTACACGAGCCCGAGGTCCACGATGTTCACCGGGATCTCCGGGTCGTAGCAGGTCCGGAGCTGCTGCCACACGGATTGCTCGTCCACCTTCTCGGTGCTCGCCGCAGTGTCCGCCTTCTCCGCGACGGTGATGCCGAGCGCATCGGCATTCGCATCCGTGATGCGCGCAAGGCCCTGGTCCGTCGCGATGGTGAAGCTCCCGCCGAGCGCCTGTGTGACGGTGACCATCGTGTCTTTTGCGAGGGTGAATGTCTCGCCGCTCGGGATGCGAATGGCCTCGCAGTCGCGTGTCAGAATCTTCGGTCCGGTGTGGTCTTCCATGAAATTACTGTTCGGTCTTGGGTTTCAAAATCACGCGCACGGTTTTCTGCGCGCCGTCCTTTGCTGGGGAAAAGCTGTCCATCAGCGTCGGCGCATTCGCCGGTGCCGCTGCTGGTGCTGATATTTTAGCAGGTGTCAACGCCGCACCTCCGAGCGCCTGCCGGAGTGCGCCCTCGACGAGCTGCGCGCAGTGGATGCGCATCGGCGGCAGCGGGCCGAGTTCTGCGCTCAGCGCCTGCCCGTCCATCGCCATCGCCTCCTCGGGCGTCTTGCCCTGGATGAGTTGCGTGGCAAGGCTCGCGACCGCGATGGCCGTCTCGCAACCGAACGTCTGGAACGTCGCGCGATCGATCACCTTTTTCCCATCCTCCTCGCGGAACTTGATCCACATCCGCAGCATGTCGCCGCAGTCCGCGCTGCCCGCCGTGCCGACGGCGTCCGCATTCTGCATCTCGCCGAGGTTCTTCGGCTCGGCGATTGCGTCTTCGATTTTCTGCCGGAGGTCGTCGCTCATTCCAGTTCGTATCGCGGAAGGTTCGCATCCACCTCGCAGCTCCACGCGTCAATCCCACCGCGCAGCACGCGCACATTTTCCAGCCCGTGCCCGATGAAATACGCCGCGGCATCCATGCTCTTCACGCCGTGGTGGCAGACGAAAATGAGCAGTTCGTCCTTCGGCAATCCGCCGAGCGAGTGCATCAGCTCCTGTGTGAAAAACGTACTGCCCTCGATGTGCGTCGCGTCCCATTCCTCGCGCGAACGCACGTCAATCAGCCGCGCCTTTCCGGCCTTCACCAGCTCCGCGGCGTCCGCGGGAGCGACCTGCATTTTCGCATCCGCCTCGTGCGCCGTGAGGATTGTCTGCACGGCTTCATCCACCGCGAGATGGTTGTTCCGCACGCACACCTGCGCGAGCGTCTCCGCGGGATTGAATCCGCAGCTCGAGCACCCGCCGATGTGATAGCTGCGGAACAGCGCGCGCTGCGCACCGGGGAAGTGCGCGAGCAGTTCGCCCATGCTGGTCTGTGGATCGATCGTGGCTGACATCGGGCGCGGAACGTAGTGCGTGCATCCCGCGATGGCAACCGCCTCGTCGCACGCGAGGTCTCGCTGCTGCGCGGCGACAGCGAATACCAGAGCCTGTGCGCGCGCGATGCCGTCAACCCCGGCTACATGAACCTAGGCAAGACGATCTTCCGTCTCGCGCCGAAGCGCACGGTCAGACGTTAGTAGTTCATTTCTTGGCGGGGTTCCGCCACCAAAACAAATCAAGGTGAGCGCGTAAGGTGCCGCGGGCATCAGCGACGACTTGAGCCAGAGCCTGATACTGATCGCTGACGTCAGGTCGCAACGTCTTGATTGTGCTCCAGCGTGGGAGTGATACTTGATACTCAAGCGCTCTTAAATGGAGGTTGGAAGCAACATGGGCGTCGAGTGGAATCTCAAGCCACTGATCAATTGCGGCCAAGCGGTAGTCTTCTGACAAGTATGCGTTGTAACGTGAATTCCGCAGGAAGAGGTTCAATATCTTGCGTGCAGTGCCCCAGTGCTGGCCGCCGATCGGGAAAGCAGAAGTCAAACTATTCGTTGATTCGTCGAGCCGTGACCGAAAATCAGACTGAGTATGGACAACGAAGAACTTCAAATCGACATCAAATAGATATTCTTGAGCTGCCGCGACCATGCCGCGAGCACCGGAGTTGCGAATTGAAGAACCCGTCGCCGAAGTTTGAGCGACGTGCTTTTGAACGTGTTTGAGTAGCTCCCGATTTTTCATAGCGCGCAGGAAACGCCTACAAGCAATCGGGATTTTCCGGCCAGTCGCATAAGCCAGAACGAAAGCCCACGCTACTCCGCCCGGTTCAGCCGCGCGTCGTCCTTCTCCACGCCGTTGTTCCAGTATGCCTGCATCTCGGCGGGCGTCGGGACTTTTAGCGGGCGCACGATGCGGAAGCCGAGGAATTGCGCGTCCGTGTGGAACCAGATGC
>JANXZI010000141.1 GCA_025355595.1 Spartobacteria bacterium | reverse complement strand
CCAGGACTACCGCTTCGCCTACGCGTGGACGTATCGCGACTGGGTCATCAACGCGATGAACGCGGACATGCCGTACGACAAATTCGTGACGTATCAGCTCGCAGCGGATTTGCTGCCGAAGGAGCAGCTCGGCAACAACGGCGAGCATCTCGCGGCTCTCGGCTTCATCACCGTTGGCGAGCGGTTTGGAAATGCGAACGACCTCATCAACGAGCGCATTGACACCGTGAGCAAGGCGATGCTGGCGATGACTGTCTCGTGCGCGCGCTGCCACGATCACATGTTCGACCCCATCTCGCAGAAGGACTACTATGCGCTGCACGGCGTCTTCTCGAGCATCACGGAGCCAAATGTGAAACCGCTTATCGGCTCACTGCCGCCGAAGGATCTGCTCGCGGACTTTGTGAAGCAGGAGATGGAAGTGAAGAAGGACATCGCGGGCGCGTACTACGAGTCCATCGGGCATTTCAACCAGACCTTCCGACTGAAGTCGCCGCAGTACCTCCAACTCGCCTCGCTCTCCCGCGATCCCACCAGCGAGTCGGACAGGGTCTCACCCTTTGTCAAGTTCCGCGATGCGAACAAACTCGACGACGAGATCGCGCGCCGCGTCGAGGCACGCACGAGGAAAAAGGACGACGCGGTCTTTGGTCCGCTCGCACTGCTGTCGTCGGTGAAGGCGGAGGACTTTGCCGCGAAGTCGCCGGCCATCATCGCACAGGTGCTGACAGGAATGCTGCCCGGCACCGCGAAGAAACCGATCAACCGTCTCGTCGCGCTCGCGTTCCGCAATGCGAAGCCCAACTCGATCAAATCGGTAAAGGACGTCTGGGAGATCTATGACAACGCCTTCGCGATGGTCGCCGGGAAGTCCGCGATCTGGCTCGACGAAATGGCCGTCAGCTCCAGCGAGAATGTTCCCGGTGTGGATGCCGCGATGTCCGAGCTGCTCCAAATTCCCTTCGAGGTGAAGCCCGGCGGCTCGCTCTCGATTGCAGACTTCCGCCAGCTCATCGATCGCCTGCCAAACAACCGCAAGCGCGACGCGCAGGGCGGCCTCGCGAAGCTCAACGAACTCCAGCTCACGCATCCCGGCTCGCCCGCCTACGCGATGATCGTCGCCGACAAGCCGCAGCCGCAGGACTCGCCCGTCTTCATCCGCGGCCAGGCGAACACCCGCGGCGAGATGGTCCCCCGCCGCTTCCTCGATGTGCTCTCGCCCGAGGGAAAAGGCGTGCCCTTCACGCAGGGCAGCGGACGCCTCGAACTCGCGAAGTGCATCGCCGACAAGACGAATCCGCGCACCTCGCGCGTGATGGTGAACCGCGTGTGGATGCACCACTTCGGCGAAGGCCTCATCAGCACGCCCGATGATCTCGGCATGATGTCCGAGCTGCCCTCGCACCCGGAGCTGCTCGACTATCTCGCGAATTATTTCACCGAGAGCGGCTGGAGCATGAAAAAATTGCACCGCCTCATCATGCTCTCGCGCACCTACCAGCAGAGCACCCACGTTCCGGAAGGCTCCGACTACGTTGACCGGGATCCGTACAACCGCCTGCTCTGGCGCGCAAATGTCCGCCGGCTCGACTTCGAGTCCGTGCGCGATTCGCTGCTCGTGATGAGCGGCCAGCTCGAGCGCAGCGTTGGCGGCAAGCCGGTGAATGTGACCGAGGAGCCGTACAGTTTCCGCCGCTCGATCTACGGCTACATCGATCGCGGCAACCTTCCCGAACTCATGGCGCACTTCGATTTCGCAAAGCCCGAGATGGCGAACTCCAAGCGCACCACGACCATCGTCCCGCAGCAGGCGCTCTTCCTGATGAACAGCCCGTTCTCCGTGGATGTCGTGCGCCGCATCGTGGGCCGCCCCGAGTTCACGGGCGGATTGACGAACGCCGATTTGCAGATCGTGCTGGCACTTCACAAGACCATCTCGAAGAAAAATGCGACTCGGGAGGAGTTGATCGCTGGCGGAAAAATCCTGGCGCTGCATCGCATCATCTTCCAGCGCAGGCCGACCGCGCAGGAGCTGAAGATGGGCCTCGCATTCCTGGACATCGAATCGCAGGACTCGGCGGCCAACAACTTCGTCGCGAAGAACGTCAACAAGGGCGGACGCAACCGCATGGATGGCCGCGCGGAGATCAAGAACGACGGCTTCCGCGTCTCCCGCCGCGCGCTCAATGCGTGGGAAACCTACGCGCAGGCGCTGCTGTTCTCGAATGAGGCGGCGTACGTGAACTGAGCCGGCCATGCACTTTGGCAATGCGGTGCAAAGTGCCTGCGACGCCCCCGTCGCAAATGTCTCTGCGAGTCCCGTCGCAGGGTTCCGTTCACGTTTCCCGCCAAGACGAAGCGGGGTGCATGCCCGCCTCTGAAATCATGCGCACGCCCATGAAGCTCCGTGTCTCGGCATTTTTTTTTATTTTGCTGCTGGCGTTCAGCGCCGGCGGTGTTCCGTCCGAGGCATTGCACTGGTCATTCGCACCCGTGCGCAAGCCCGCGATCCCCGCGGTGAAAAATGCCGCGTGGCTCCGGGATGGCGTGGACGTTTTCATCCTCGCGAAACTCGAAGCCGCGGGCATCGCGCCGAGTTCCGATGCGGATCGCGCGACACTGCTGCGACGTGCGACGTTCGATCTCACGGGCCTGCCGCCAACGCCCGAGGACCTTGCCGCATTCGTGCGCGATCCCGCGGCGGATGATGCAGCGTTTGCAAAGGTGGTGGATCGTCTGCTCGCATCACCGCGCTTCGGCGAGCGCTGGGCGCGGCACTGGCTCGACATCGTCCACTACGCCGACTCCGTGGGGCGCACGTGGAATTCGCCATTCCTCTACGCGTGGCGTTATCGCGACTGGGTCATTGATTCGCTGAACGAGGACAAGCCGTTCAGCGTCTTCGCGAGCGAGCAGATCGCCGGCGATCTGCTGCCCGCGCGCACCGTCGCGGAAAAGCGCTCGCGCCTCACCGGCACCGGGCTGCTCGCACTCGGCGCGCTGCCATTGCAGGAGAGCCCCAGCCTCCAGTTCGCGCTCGATCGCGTGGACGATCAGATTGATGTGACGTCGCGCGCCTTCCTCGCCCTCACGATGGCGTGTGCGCGCTGCCACGATCACAAGACCGACCCGATCTCGCAGCGCGACTACTACGCGCTCGCCGGGATTTTTTACAGCTCGGACACGCTGTCCGGTGGGCAGCGCGGAATGTATGTGGATCCCGATCGGCATCTCCTCCTGCCGATCGAAAATATTCCGGTCGCGCAGATCCTGCCCGCAGCGCGCGGTGGAAAAGCGGTGGCGGCGCCCACGGGCGCGATGCAGATGTCAAATGATCGAATCTCCCGCGGCGCGATGGGCGCGGATGGCCGCTACGTTGCAAATCCCAACCTCGCGATGGGCGTCACCGAAGGCGAAATCCGCAACTGTGCGATCCGCCTCAAGGGCGAGCCAAACCAGCCCGGCGACACACCGCGTCGCGGTGACCTGCGCGTGCCCGGCCTGCCAGTGCTGGCGAAGATTGGCGAAAAGGAAAGCGGACGCCTCGCGCTTGCGCAGTGGATCGCCTCGCCGGAAAATCCGCTCACCGCGCGCGTGGCCGTGAACCGCATCTGGGCGCATCTTTTCGGGCGCGGCCTCGTGCGGACCGTGGATGACTTCGGCTTCACCGGCGAAAATCCCACGCATCCCGAACTGCTCGATCATCTCTCGGTGCGCTTCGCCACGCCCTCCGCTCTCTCAATTGTCCCCGCGACACCACGGACTTCTCGCGAAGCCTCGAATCTCCACCCTCAACTCTCAACTTCCTCCGGCATGGGCTGGTCGGTGAAAAAACTCATCCGTGCGCTCATGCTCAGCCACACCTACCGGCAGGGCAGCGCATCTGATCCTGCGCGCACGAAACGCGACGGCGCGAACGAACTTTTCTCGCGCATGAATCCCAAGCGCCTCGAGCTCGAAGCCATCCGCGACTCGATGCTATTTGTCTCCGGCCGTCTCGATTTTGCGCGTCCGAATGGTATCCTGATCGCGGGCAATGGCGGCAAAGGCAAGACCGCCCGCACGCGCGCGACGCTCGACGAACACTCCGCGTATCGCACGGTCTATCTGCCTGTGCTCCGCGACCTGTTGCCAGAGATTTACAGGACGTTCGATTTTCCCGAGCCGACGCAGATCATCGGCAAGCGCGAAGTCACGACCGTGCCCGCGCAGGCGCTCTTTTTTTTGAACAGCCCCTTCGCCATCGAGACCGCCGGTGACGCCGCGCAGCGCATCCTCGCCGGCAAGTCACTGCGCGACGACGAGGCCCGCATCCGCCGCGCGTACGCCGTGCTGCTCGCCCGCGAACCGGACCGCGACGAGATCGCCGCCGCCACCGCCTTTCTCGCCGAGGAAAAAGGATCGGCGTCCGAAGGCTGGGCCTCGCTCGTGCAGTCGCTCATGGCCGGCACGGAGTTTCGATACGTGTGGTGATTAGGACGCAGCAAATGAACGCTCCCAAATTCCCACTCATGCTGAGCGGAGTTCCGCCGAGGGTGAAGGTGGGGCGGAACGGAGTCGAAGCATCCCATGGAAGCAGTTCGAGCGCTCGGGCATTTGTCTTCCAATCCACGGGGTACTTCACTCCGCGTCGGCCCGCCACCGGAGCCCGCGCCGACGCGCGTTCAGGATGACCTTCGATTTTGAAAGTCTTTCCCGCCCCGCATCTCAGCTTCCCCCAATTCCATGAAAAACTGCTCGCCCGGCCTTCCCATTCACTCCCGCCGCGACTTCCTTCGCGCGACGAGTGCGGGCTTCGGCTGGCTCGCCTTCGCCG